>JAKBAG010000032.1 GCA_021809235.1 Acidobacteriota bacterium | reverse complement strand
GCGCCCGAGTGAGTTTTGAGTTTCGGCATGGTTTTCTCGTGTCTCCGGCAGGACGGCAGCGCTCGCGAAGCGGGAGCTGTGCCAGCCGGGTGATTCCGCTTTGGGACAGCAGACAGGGTCTGCCGACCGTACGGACCAACTTAGTATACCGCAGCCTGGATTTCTGCGCCACGGGGTTGAGCTGAAATCGGATTGGGGCTAGGTTGGGCCTATGGTCGTGCTTTCGGTGCATCTGGCAACGCGAAGCTGGGCGGAGTTGGGGGTGGCCCTGCTGCGCCTGCAGACAGATCCGGAGGGGAATCCGGATCGGGATTGGGAGCGGGGTTCAGGACGGGATCGGGGCCGGGATTGGGGTGGAATGCCGGGAAAGACCCGCGTGGGGTGCGAGATTCTGCCCTGGCAGGAGGCCGAGGCACCGCCGGTGGTGGAGCTGGCCGAGCGACTGGATGCAGCCTGCAGGAGATACGGGGCAACCGTGCTGATGCTGGACGGGCCGCAGGCCTGGATGGCCGACGATACCGGCCATCGACACTCGCGGACGGCCGAGCGGGCGCTGCATACGGCGGCCAAGATGGGTCCGCCGGGGACGGTGCTGCCGGGCAGCTATGAACGGTTTGTGGGCTACTGCCTGGCGCTCTACGACGCGCTGGCGCGGCTGGGATGGCGGCGGCTGGTGGCCGGCCAGACGGCGGAACCGAATGGGGTGCGAGAGCGATTTCTGGTGGAAAGCTATCCGCATGCGGCGTGGAAGTCGCTGGGCGTGCGCCCGCTGCCGGCGCGGCGGCGCTGCCGGGTGAGCGACCTGGCGCGGGCCTGGGAGGCGCTGACGGCGGTGGTGCCGATCGACGTGAACCGGCCACCGAACCACGCGCAGATGCAGGCGATTGTAGGAGGATTGCCGGGGCTGGCATTGGCTGCCGACTGGGATACACGGCAGGCACGGCCTCCGGTTGAGTCCCGTGTGGTGGGCGAGCCACCGCGCCAGCAGGGCGGACACTGGCGCGAAGGCTACATTGCCGTGCCGGTCAGGCCGGGCGGCGGCGATACGATCCGCTTCCGGCGCTGAGTCCGGCCTACTGGACGGGCAGAGAGCTGCCCTGCAAATGGCTGTCGGAGATGGCATCGCCGGAGGTGGGCGGGTGCGCAGCCAGCCAGAGATTGAGGAACTGGACGATGCGCTGGCGTGCCTGCCATCCGTGCCAGGGCTCGGGTGTGGGATAGCCGAAGATGCCGCGCGCCAGAGGACCATGATCCTCGCGCGGGAACCGCATCATCTCGACCGGAATGTGCATCTGGCGCAGGGCGCGATACATCTCCTCGCTCTGGCCGATGGGATCGGTGGTATCGGATTCGCCCTGCAGCAGCAGGAACGGAGTGCGGCCGGCAGCGACGCGGGAGAGCGGACTCTGGCGCCAGGCGTCGGTGAAGTGCTCCCAGGGCAGTCCGTAGTACCAGCGGTCATACCAGGAGCCTCCCTCGGTGCCGTATTCGCTGAACTGGTCAATCACCGGAGCGCCGGAGACGATGGCGCGGAAGCGTGTGGTCTTTCCCTCGACGAAGCCGGCCATCTCGCCGCCGTAACTGTAGCCCATCAGGGCCAGACGGTTGGCATCGAGCTCGGGATGGTCCTTGAGGACGGCGTCGAGGCCGGTGAGGATGTCCATCAGGTCGCCTCCGCCGAGATCGTCCTTGTTGGCGGCGGCAAACTTCCAGCCATAGCCGCTGGAGCCGCGGGGGTTGGGACGAAAGACAGCCCAGCCATGCCCCAGCAGGAAGCCGACCCAGGGGTCATACCGATCCTGCCAGGCGCCGAGCGGCCCGCCGTGGACCTCAACGATGAGCGGGATGGGCGCGTGGTCGGAGGCGGTGGGCGGGATGCTGAGACGGCCTTCGAGGGCAAAGCCGTCATTGGTCCAGTGAACAGGCAACGAACGAACAGCCTGCAGGGGATGGTCACTGAGAGCCGGAGTGGGCAGCGCGTGGCAGTCGCCCCCCAGTTGCGGCGCATAGCAGAGGCGGGTGGGCTGGTCGCTGGAGCTGGCCAGCCAGACCCATCCGCTGCGAGCGTGGTTGGTGGACAGAGCCGTGACGGTGGCCGAGGACTGCGGCACCGGGGTTGCCTCCGCTCCGGAGGTCGAGGCAGCAGGTACCGTGACGGCTCCGGCGGTGAAGCCGCGCTCGACGGGAACCAGAACGCGGCCATCGGCGAGAACCACGGGCTTGCCGTAGCCGAGCGAAGCGTCAAAGTCGGGCAGCAGACGCTGGGGTTGGGCATCCGAGGATGCGGCCATGGCATACAGCTCCTCGACGCCGGGCGGCGCGTCTTCCGGGGTCTGTGCGGCAAAGAAGATGCGGCTCCCATCCGGGCTCCACGCGATGGGGGAGCGCAACGTGGCAGGCGCGTGGAGCAACCGCTGCGGCTGGGCGGCAACGGGCACCAGCCAGGCCTGATTGGCCGGACCAAGGTCGTCGAGATCATTGGCCGGGCGGGTGATGGCGAGCAGCCGGTCGGAGGCAGGACTCCAGGCAGCGCTGGCAAGGTTGCCCGGCAGCGCGACGGGAGCAAGCACGGGACCAGTGGCGGCAGAGGCATTGTTGACGGCGGGGGTGGCGGATTTGGCTGCGGTCTGAAGTTGCGCTGCAGCCGGCAGGATGCTTCCATCCGGCTGAATGCGAGCCAGATAAAGACGGGTGCGGTGGGTCTGATGATCGACCCAGGTGGCATCGGCCTTGGCATCATGGGCGGCCTTTTCGCCGGGGGTCTGCGGGTCGCGCGCCCAGACGGCCAGCCAGCGACCGTCTGGGGAGACGGCAAAGCCGCTGAGGCTGAGCGGTAGCGGCGTGGGTGCAGCAGCGGCTGCCTTGCGGGCTGCAGGTATGGCATCGGGCAGGCGGGCGTCATCCACCGAAGGCAGGGCGCGCAGCGGGATGGGCATGGCTTCGCCGCCGGTGAGCGAGAGCCGGAAGAGCTGGTTCTGCTCCCCTCGATGGGCCAGAAAATAGATCGCGTGGCCGTCTGGTGACCAGGCGGGAGCTGATTCCCCGGAGTGCTGGCCGCTGGGCGTGACGGTGAGCTGGCGCGCCGGGTGGCTGCCGTCGGCGGGCACCAGCCACAGGTGGGTAAGACCACCGTCGGCGGTGGCATCCGTGACGGAAAAGAGGACCGAGTGGCCGTCCGGGCTGAGCAGGGCCGGACCGAGAGCGCGCAGGTGGCGAAGGTCGTCGGTGCCGGGGAAGCTGCTGGTGGCCGCATGCACCGGCAGGGCGAAGGCTGCCGCAAGCAGGAGGAAGGCTGCTGGGTTTCTCATTGCGCCACTATACACGGGCAGGGATGAAGATCCGCGGTGAAATGCTCAGCGAAGACGGAAAAATGCGGCGGAAATGAAAGCGAGCCATCGGAAGCTCTGCCGTTGCGTCGCGATGGACACGGACAGTAGACCGATGGCTCGCCGGGGTTCCTGCTGCGGAGCGGGGGGCTTGCGTTTACACGCTGGCAGCCGCATCCGGCGCTGCTGGCTGTGACTCCGCCGTGGGGCGGGGCTTGGCCTGCTCGGCTTTCTTGGAGGGTGCCAGGATGGCATGGAGGGTGGTGCCTTCCATGCGGGGCATGAATTCGACGATGCCGGCATCGCCGATGTCCATGATGAGCCGGTTGATGATGTTGTAGCCCAGTTCGCGGTGCGACATCTGGCGGCCACGGAAGCGGAGACTGGCCTTGACCTTGTCCCCTTCGTTCAGGAAGCGGACGCACTGGTTTTTCTTGGTCTGGTAGTCATGCTCGTCGACGGTGACGGAGAACTTGACCTCCTTGACGACGATGACCTTCTGCTTTTTGCGGGCGGCACTTTCACTCTTGCCTTTTTCGTAGAGGAAGCGGCCGTAGTCCTGAATACGGCAGACGGGGGGGACGGCGTTGGGCGAAACCTCGACGAGATCGAGACCGCGGTCACGGGCCATCTTCAGCGCCTCAAAGGGTGCCAGAATGCCGAGCTGCTCTCCATTCTCGTCAATGACGCGGATTTCCCGGGCGCGAATGCGCTCGTTGGTACGAATCATCTGCTTGGCGGAACGTTTATCGAATGCGATGGTACTCCTCCTGCATGGGCCCGACTGCGAAAGACGGATGAGTCATGGGCTTGCGCTCCGAGTATACCATCGCATCGATCGATTGCATGGCAACGGTCGAGATGGGGCTACATGCTGCGAAGATGGCGCAACAGGCGACCCCATGCCTCATCCCGGGCGGTGCGGTTGGCGGCGGTGGCGTCAGGAGCCTCGCCGGCGCGCATGAAGCCGTGCCCGGCACCGGGATAGATGACCGGGTGGTAGGCCTTGCCGAGTGCCTTCATCTGCTGCTCGGTCTGGGGGACGGTGGAGCTGATGCGGTTGTCATTGCCGGCATAGAAGCCGTAGACCGGAGCCTGGATGGCAGCCATGGCCTCCTTGACCGGGGGTGGACCGTAAAAGACGAAGGCAGCGCTGAGGTTTTTGCGCAGCGTGGCAAACTCGAAGGCCTTGCCGCCGCCCCAGCAGAAACCGGCCACGGCAAGCTGCCCGTTGGCGGAAGGCTGGCGCAGGGCGTAGTCGGCGGTGGCGTTGAGATCGGCCATGACCTGGCGGGGATCGAGTTGGAAGACGGCCTTGACGGTCGCGTCCATATCCGGGAAGTCACTGCTGCCGCCGCCGTGAGGACCGGCACCGGAGAGCAGGTCGGGGACGATGGCGATGTAGCCCTGCGCGGCCAGATCGTCGGCCATGCTGCGGGCCCAGTCGGAGAGGCCGAAGATTTCATGCACGACGAGGACGACGGGGGCTTTGCGGCTGACTTCGGGGTAGACGATGAAGGCCTGGAGCTTGCGGTTGCCGTAGGGGATGGTGACCCATTCGCGGTGACGCATGCTCTTGTCTAGCTTGGCCTTGGCCCAGTCCTGCGCGTGGGCGGCAGGAGCAGCAAGCAGGGTGGCGAGCAGAAGCACAACGAGCGCGGCCAGGCTGGTGCGTCGCGTGAGAACGGAAGTGCGGGCGGGCGATGCGGAGTACATGCGGGTGGACCTCCTGGGGTCTTGCCGGAATGGGCGGAAAACAGAGCGGAACCGGACAAAGGTAACGACCGGCCCTGGGCGGCATTCTACGCGCTGGCCGGGTGCATGGAAAAGAACGGATTACGCGAGCAGCGCGGCAAAGGCGGCGAAGGACTCGGGTGCGGCCAGCCCGACGTTGGGAAGATCGAGGAAACAGGGCAGATCGGTGGCTCCAGCCGAGCGGGCAAGCGCGGGAAGTGCGGCCCAGTCGATGGTTCCCTGCCCCGGCCAGAGGTGCTCATCCTTGAAGCCGTGATTGTCATGGGCGCGAAGGCTGACCAGATGTCCGCGGGTGGCGGCAAAGGCGGCAGGCAGGCCGGTGGTGGCGTGAGCATGGCCCAGATCGAGCGCGATACCGACGCGGGCCAGATGCCCGATGGTGAGGATTTCGACCAGCCGCTCCGGCTGCGAAGGCTCGTTCATGCCGTTTTTCACCAGCAGGCGGACGCCGAGCGGACGGGCGAAGGCATCGAGATGTTCAAGAGCGGTGAGGGCGTTTTCCAGCGTGCGAGGCGACCAGCTGTCGCCGCGCTCCCCGAGTTCGACGACGAGGTGGGCAAAGTGGAGCTGGTCGGCGGTTTCCAGCGCACGCTTGACCTCATCCATGGCATCGATGCGGCGGGATTTCTCCGGGTGGAGCAGGTTGACGGGCGGAGCGCCGGCGCGGCCCATTTCGCGGTCGGGAAACTGCGGCGCATGGAGCCCCCAGGGCGTGAGTCCGCGGGAGGCAAACCAGGCGGCAATTTCGGCAACATGCTCGCGGTCGGTGTAATCGAAGTGCTGGCGGGCGGCGAATATCTCCAGCGCGGCCGGACCCAGGGCAAGAATGGGATCGAGCAGCGAGGGCTGAAGACGCTCGCGGAGGAGGATGCGCGTGGAGATGCCGAACTGCATGCAGGTGTCCCGAAGGAAGCTCGCACCGCCGCAGCCCCATTGCCGCAGGAGGGGAGTTCCTGCTGAGAGTGTGGCATCCGGACAGGCTGGGATGGAAGTGGCTGGGGAGATACCTGAGGGCCGCAGCCTGAAGACGGGAGTGGAGACGGGAGTGGAGACGGGAGTGGGAATATCGGAGGTGGAAGCGGCTGCGGCTGGGATGGAAGCTCGGCCAGGAATCAGCGGGCCAGACCGAGGCGACGCATGGCCACCCCGGGCAGAGCCGAGCCAAGCAGCGAGAGGATAGAAGCTGCGGCGACCATCCAGAGCATGCCGCCGGCCAGCAGGGTGGCGGCATCCAGCAGGCGTGCGGCATGGAAACCGAGATGGACGGCTGTGGCGGCCAGCAGTCGAGCAGCCGCCCAGGCCACGGCTCCGGCGGAAAGCCCGGCAGCAGCGCAGCGAAGCAGTTCCCGGTGATCCAGGCTGGCCAGCGAGACCATGCGGCGGCGATGCAGAAGGATGGCCAGCACGAGTGTCTGGACGGCAATGCCGAGGTCAGAGGCGGCAGCCAGCCCCATGGCTCCCCAAAGGCGGAAACAGAGGGCGTAAACGGGAAGAGATGCGAGGGTGACGAGGGTTCCGGCGACCATGGGCACCAGGGTGTTGCCGGCGGCATAAAAAGCGCGGGCATAGATGGCCTGGGCCGACCAGAGGAAGAGCGACAGGGAGAAGACGGCGAAGTAGCGCGCAGCGGCGGCGGCGTCCGATGTGTGGAGACGACCACCGACGAGGATGAGCTCGACCAACGCCGGTGCCAGGGCGATCATGGCCGAGGCAGCGAGCAGTCCGAGGGCGGCCACGCGGGAGACGGAATCGGCCACCTCGACGGCGAAGTCATAGCGGCGGCCAGTGGCCCAGAGCCGGGCGAAGAAGGGCATGGAAGCAGCCCCTGCAGCCTGGGCAACGACGGCCATGGGCGCAGTAAAGAGCTGCTTGGCATAGCTCATCAGCGAGACAGCTCCGGCGCTGTGGGAGGCGTAGTGGCTGATGATCCAGTTGTCTGCCGTGACCAGCGAGACGCCGACCATGAGCGGAACCGAGAGACGCACCCAGTGGCGGAAGCCTTCGTCGCGGAGATCGAGAACGGGCCGGTAGCGTGCCCCGTGTCGCCAGGCTGCTGCTGCGTTGAGCAGAAAGGGACCGAGAATGGCACCGACGAGCGAGCCCCAGGCGAGAGATTCGGCACCGAAGCGCGAGGCCAGCAGCAGGCCGCCGACGATGGGTCCGAGGCTGTACAGGATGGAGCCGATGGCCTGGACGGCAAACTGGCGGCGAACGAGCAGAACTGCCGCATAGACGCCGCCGGCAAAGAAGCAGATCTGGGCCGGCAGTACGATGCGCGTGAGGCGGACGCAGAGAGCCGCTTTTTCCGCGTCAAAGCCGGGAAAGAGCCAGTGGATGCAGGCCGGAGCAGCCCACTCAGCCAGCAGGATGGCGGCTCCGAGGACGATAGCCATGGTGTTGAGAATGACGTTGAGGGAGCGGATGCCGTCGGCTTCCCGACCGGTATCGCGGTACTGGGTGAGGATGGTGACAAAGGTGATGGAGGCCGCGCCGCCGACGAGGAAGTAGGCAATCATGTCGGGCAGCTGGAAGGCGGCGATGAAGGCGTCTGCCTGCATGCCCCGACCAAAGACCATCGCAATGTACTTGACGCGGATGAGGCCAATGAACCGGGAGAGGATGGCGGCGGCCATCAGGACGAGGGTGGCCGAGAAGGCGGTGTGGCGATGGGAGGGTCGGAGCAGCTGGAGCCCCCGACGCCAGCGCGGCATTGAGGTCGATTCAGACGGGAGTTCGGGGAGCGCGGGCGGAGCAGAGTTTGCGGCAGGATCAGGACTTGCGGCGGAGCCGGATTCCGGAGCGGACTGCGCAGAATGCACATACGGCGCCGTGGGAAAGAGCTCGGGTTGGTCGCCGTGTCGGGTCATGAGGCAGGGTTTCCCTGCGATTTTACCAATGCGGCAGTGGTGGCAGAGACGGGCTGGAGCAGAATGGAGCGGTTGGAATCGAGTTCGGCATCGACGGTGTATTCGAGGAAGTTTTCGGTCAGCGCGAGGGTGCTTCCCTGGGCGCGCAGATCGGGCGGAGTGTGGAGGGTGATGGCCGAAAGATGCCGCCCCAGCATGCGCTGGCGAAAGGCTGCGTTTTTGTCGAGGGCAAGCTGGCGGAGCTCGTCCATGCGGCGGGCAACGACGGCGGGAGGAACGGCGGCGGCGGCATGAAGCGCGGCAGCTGGCGTGGACGGTCGCGGTGAAAACGGGAAAAGGTGCAGGTAGGTGAAAGGCAGCGACTCCAGAAACTCCCGGGTTTCGGCAAATTCGGCCTCGGATTCGCCGGGAAAGCCGACCATGACGTCGGCACCGAGGGCGAGCGAGTCTCCGCAGGCGGCAACGAGGGCGCGAACGCGGTCGGCGTAGTGCCAGGGACGGTAGCGGCGGTGCATGCGGCGCAGGACGGCATCGGAGCCGGACTGCAGCGGCAGATGGGCGTGGGAGGCGATGCGGGGATCGGCCAGCAGCGCGATCAGCTCCGGGGTCCAGTCCATGGGTTCGATGGAGCTGAGGCGGAGCCGCTCGATTGGGGTCTGGTGGAGGATCTGGCGGAGCAGACTGGCCAAAGTCGTCGGAGATGCGAGGTCGCGCCCCCAGCGGCCGAGATTGATGCCGGACAGAACCAGCTCTCGACCTCCGGCGGCAACGAAGGCAGCGACTTCGGCCAGGACGCGCTCCGGCGACATGCTGCGCGAGGCGCCGCGGGTGAAGGGGATGACGCAGAAGCTGCAGCGGTTGTTGCAGCCCTCCTGAATCTTGAGGTTAGGCCGGGTCTGGGGATGGGCCTGCGACCACTGGGACAGGCCCGAGGAGGCGATGGCTGAGTGGGCGAAGGCATCATCGGCCCAGATGGAGGCAGAGCCGAGGAGCCGCGCGGGAGGCAGCAGCGAAGACGGCGCGGTACCGGCGACAGGGTCTGACACCGCTGCCGGGGCAGGATTGGCGGCCAGCCGGGCGGCCAGAGCCGGCAAGAGCGCCTTGTGGCTATTGCCGACGACGGCAGTGACGCCGTCCAGAGCAGCCACCTCCTCGGGAGCGCGCTGGGCATAGCAGCCGGTGACGAGGATGCGGGCCTCGGGATTGCGGCGACGGATGCGACGCAGAAAGGCGCGGGCGTCGCGGTCGGCCTGTGCGGTAACCGTGCAGGTGTTGACGATGACGACCGAGGCTGAGGCCAGGGGCTGCTCGGTGAAGCCGAGAGCCTCCAGATGCCGTGCGGCGTCTTCGCCGTCGGCACGGGCGGCGCGGCAACCGAAATTTTCAATGGCGAAGCCGGGCATGGGTCTGCCTTTAGTAGTATGCGAGGCGCGGCTCGTATGCAAGGCGCGGCGGCAGGCGGTGCGGGTGTAAGATGAGGAGGTGCAGGCGGGCTATGCGGTCGCTGCCTGCTGTGCGGTTTGCCGGACAGCAGGGAGAGGAAAGTCCGAACTCCACAGGACAGTGTGCCGGATAACGTCCGGGATGCGCGCCAGAAGGCGCGTAGACGGCCAGTGCCACAGAAAAGATACCGCCGGAGTGAATGGATGCGCCCCTTTGGGTGCGCCATTGGCCGGATGAGACAACTGTCTCGCCGCATTCCGGTAAGGGTGAAAAGGTGCGGTAAGAGCGCACCGCTCCGACTGTGAAGCCGGAGGCAGGGTAAACCCCACACGGAGCAAGACCAAATAGGGAGGGACGCGCCGGAAACCCGTGGAGCCGGGTGGCGCGACGTACCGGTCCGGTGCGTGACAGGCGGCTCCAGCACGTGCCGAAACCTCCGGGTAGGTCGCTGACGAGTGCCGACAGCAATGCGGCACCTAGAGGAATGATCGCACACGACAGAATTCGGCTTATCGGTTCGCCTGCACAGAATTCTGACCACGATTGAAACGAGAACCCGGGCCGTTTGAGCCGGTACAATCGACCTATGCTACGAGTGATTCGTCTGGAAGCGGCAGCAAGGCTGCCCGAGGTGGCCCATGCGGGTGAGGATCTGGGCTATGACGTCTTTGCGCTGGAGGCGGTGACGCTGCCGGGCCGCGGCTGGGTGCGGGTGCGCACCGGGATTGCCGCCGAGGCGAGGCATCCGCAGAGCGGCGAAGCGCTGGGCCTGCTGGTGCGCGACCGCTCGTCGATGGCAGCGCGCGGGATCACGACAACCGGCGGGGTAATCGATGCCGGATATCGGGGCGAGATTCAGATCCTGCTGGCCAACCTGGGCGAGGCTCCGGTGGAGATTGCCGCCGGGGACAAGATTGCCCAGATGATTCCGGTGCCGGTGCTGACGGGTCCGGTGGAGGCAGTAGAGACACTGGGCGAATCCACGCGCGCTGCCAGAGGGTTTGGCAGTTCGGGCCGATGACGCGCAGTTCCCGTGCACGAGTTTCCTGACACCGGGCTGGACGGAGAGCCGGATGGTCAGCCGGGTAGGGACAGCCAGACAAACGAGCCTGGAAAATAAGCCTGAAACTGGAAAACTCGCCTGAAAAACGAACCGGAGCAGCCAGAAGTTTTCGAGGCTGCTCCGGTTTTTTGCAGGTTCCCGGCCGGAATGGGCTACCGTTGCGGGATTGTCCGAGGTGGAATCAAAGCGCGTCCAGTGCGGCCTGCTGCTCTGGATAGAGGTTGGCATATTTGGTGATGCCGACCATGGTGAAGACCTTTTGGAAATGGGCCGACAGTCCGAAGGCGTGAACCTTCTGGCCGGAGTTTGAGGCCTCCAGCATGACCTGAATGACGAGGGCAATGCCGCTGGAGTTGATGTAATCGACCTTGGTGAAATCCAGCAGTACGATACGGACCTGGTCTTTGGCGAGGGACTGGTAGGTGCCGACGACGGCATCGCGTGAGGTGCTGGAGATATCCCCTTCAAAACGGAGAACGGAGACCGGATGGCCGGCAGGCGAAGTGAGCTGGTCGATGCGGGAACGGGTTTCAGTCTGCACGATTGGTATTCTCCCTGGTTAGAAGCTGGAACGATGGCGGAATCATTGCTTGTGAAGGCGAATGACAAGGCGGACGTAGCTGCTACCGCGCTGGTCGGCGACCCACTCGACTTCATCGACGAGGGCCTGAATGAGGAACATGCCCATGCCGCGTGGGTCCTCTTCACCGTGCATTTTGCGGTCGATATTCGGCTGAGCCGGCTGGTGGTTGAGCCCCTTGCCGTCGTCGATGACCTTGACCTCGAGGGCATCGATGCCGGCGGAAAGCACGACTCCGACGGTGAGATTTTCATTGAGGCGGTTGCCGTGCTCGATGGCGTTAATGCAGGCCTCGGCGATGGCGGTTTTCAGGTCTTCGATGCGGTCTTCTGGAAAGCCCATGAGCTTGGCGACAGAGGCAGCGGTGCTCATGGCGACTTTTTCAAAGCCAAGTCGGGAAGGAAGCTTGACCTCTACCGTGCTGGACGAAACCACTTCCATGCGAGCCTCTTGTGGCCCCGCCAGACCGCCCGGGGCAGTGTGGCAAAGGATCAGGACTGGGGCAGATGGATGATGGCAAGTGCCGTCATGTCATCAAACTGGGGGGAACCGGCAGCAAAATCGCGCAGGCTTGTCCACAGTGTATCGAGCATACCATTGGAGTTTCCGGTCCGGCAGCAAGAAAATTCGCGCAGGAGGCGATCTTCTCCGAACTCCTCCTCGCCGTGGAAGACTTCGGTGAGGCCGTCGGTATAGAAAAGCAGCCGACTGCCGGGTGGGAAGGGCAGGGTCTGGCTGGAGTAGCTCATGCCGGGCAGCATGCCGAGCGGGGTTCCGGAGGCGACAATCTGGTGGGTTTGCCCATCCGGAGTGAGGATGAAGCCGGGATTGTGGCCGGCGTTGAGCAGTTCGATGGTGGCTGCGGCGGGATCGAGACGGGCCAGGATGGCCGTGACGTAGCGACGGCGTGCCTCTTCCCCCTCCTGCCAGTGGTGCTGATTGGCCTGGCGGGCGAGCACGTCGAGGGGGATGCCGCTGGCGGCCATGGCGCGAAAGGCGGAGCGAAAGCTGGAGGCCATAAGGGCCGAGGCCAGTCCCTTGCCGGCAACATCAGCGACTGCGAGCAGGATTTCTCCGTTGGGATGGGCAAGGACATCGACGTAGTCGCCCCCGACCTCGTAGCAGGTCTCCGAGCGGACGGCGAGGGAAAATCCGGGCAGATCGGGCAGGTCGCGCGGGACCAGCGAGCGCTGAATGTCGCGTGCTGCCTCCAGATCCTTCTGCACGCGGGCCCACTGGAGGTTGCGCTCGAAGTTGCGGGCGTTTTCCAGTGCGACGGCCGCCTGCAGCGCGAGCCCCTGCAGGAAATCCAGTTCATAGAAGGTGAGCGGCCGCCGGCTGGGCGGGAAAACGATCAGGGTGGTCAGCAGATGGTCGTCGTGATCGGAGAGCGGAATACGGCAGCCGTCGGGCAGGGCATCCGACGGCAGATCGGCAATGGACTCGGGAACATCACCGAAGGCGACCATTGGCGCCATGGGCGAATCGGCAGAGGGATGCTCCGGAGCAGGCGCCAGGAAAGCTGCTCCGGACATCTCCAGTTCCAGGACGACAATGCGCAGGACGGCATGCAGGACCTCCGCCTCGCTGGTGGTGGCGTGCACCTGACGGGAGATCTCCAGCAGGGCCTGCAGCCGTGCTACCTGCTGCTGCAGGTCTATGGTTGTATCTGCGTTGGTCTGTGCGGACCGAGCCTCCGGGAAATCTGGTTCGGGAGTCACGGAATTCTCCTCTTCTTCGGGAAGGTTCAGGCGGTGAGGGTTCGGCGTGGTTTGGAGCCGATGAGCCCGTACCAGGCTATGAACAGGTAGCAGAAGGCTGGGATGACGAAGGAGTGCTGGATGCCGGAGTGGTCGGCGACCCAGCCGATGAGGGCCGGAATGATGGCTCCGCCGACGACGGCCGTCATGATGAGTCCTGACCCCTTGCTGGTTAGCGGGCCGAGGCCGGCGATGCCGAGGGCGAAGATATTGGGGAACATGATGGAGTTAAAGAAGCCGCAGAGCACCAGCGTCCAGATGGCGACCGAGCCGGAGGTGAACATGGAGGTGAGCACCATGGCCGTGCCGAGAATACCGAAGAGGCCGAGCAGCTTGCCGGACTTGAAGCGGGTGAGCATCCAGGAGCCGAGCAGGCGGCCAATGAGGGCGCCGAGCCAGTAAAGCGAGACCAGGAAGGATGCGGTTTTTTCACTGGGAACGCCCTGCTGGTGGAAGTAGTTGACGGCGATGGAGGCAAGACCGACCTCGACGCCGACGTAGAGGAAGATGCCGACGGCACCGAAGACGGTGTGGCTATAGCTCCAGATGCTGCGCGTGAGCAGCGGATCGCCTTCCTTGGCCGGGCGGAAGGCCTGCGTCTGCTGGATGGCCGGCAGGTGCATGAACATGACGGCAAAGCCGAGGATGAGCAACCCGGCAGCGATGGCGAGGTAGGGTCCACGGACAGTGTTGGCGATGGCGGCCGGTGTGGACATCTTGGAGGGATCGGTGAGGATGTAGGCTCCGGCAACGAGCGGGGCGATGCTGCCGCCGAGGGAGTTGAGCGCCTGGGCAAGGGTGAGACGGGCGGGTGCGCTGTGCTCCGGGCCAAGGATGGCGACGTAGGGGTTGACCGAGGTCTGGAGGGCCGTGACGCCGGCACCGACGACGAAGACTGCGACCAGGAAGAGCGGGAAGCTGACCATGCGCGCGGCCGGGACGAAAAGCAGGCATCCGACCACTTGAATGAACAGCGAGGTGATCATGGTGCGCTTGTAGCCGATGGCCTCAATGAGCCGCGAGGTGGGCGAGGAGAAGACGAAGTAGGCGAGGAAAAATGCCGACTCGGCCAGCATGGCGAAGACATATGGCAGGCTGAAAATCGAGCGCAGATGCGGCACCAGGGCCATATTCAGGTTCGTGATGAAGCCGAAGATGAAGAACAGCGCGGTGACCGTGAGGAACGGGCCGAGATAGCTGGGCTGCGAGGCGTTTGTATTGCTGGGAGTGGACATGCGGTGCGGAGAGTTCCCTTCTGAGTCGGAATCCGCCGGGCGGTCTGCAGGCGCTCCGGTTGCGCTCCATCGTACATGGGAGGCGGCTGCTGTGGCGACCGCGTGCCGTGCTGGATTGGGTGCAAGATCACTATACGGCACGAGCGGGCGCAAGTGAGCGGCCAGTTTCTTGCGGGTCGGGTTCGCGGCTGGAATTGAGGCTTGCCGGGAAACGCCCGATTTGCTTGCCGCCGGATCGGCGTAGCATCATGCTCATCATGCATACGATTCGTTGGGGTGTGTTGAGTACGGCCGCAATCGGCATCCAGAAGGTGATTCCGGCGATGCAGGCCAGCAGTCTGACCCGGGTGGATGCGATTGCCTCCCGAAGCCTCGTTCGCGCCCAGGCGGCTGCCGCCGATCTGGGCATCGCACGGGCCTATGGCAGTTACGAGGAGCTGCTGGCTGATCCGGAGATTGACGCGATCTACAACCCCCTGCCGAATCCGTTGCATGTTCCCTGGACGATCCGCGCGGCAGAAGCGGGCAAGCATGTACTTTGCGAAAAGCCACTGGGTATGAATGCCGCGGATGGGGCGCGATTGCTGGAAGTCGAGCGGCAGACGGGCGTCAGGATCGGAGAAGCGTTCATGGTGCGGACAGCTCCGCAGTGGATTCGTACCGAGGAGCTATTGCACACCGGAGCGATTGGACGACTGCTCGCGATCACGGGGGTCTTCAGCTATCACAACACAGACCCGGAGAATATCCGCAACCGAATGGAAACCGGCGGTGGTGCACTTCTGGACATCGGCTGCTACATGATCCACGCCGCCCGCCACGCCTTTGGCGGCGAGCCCCTGCGTGTGGTGGGAAGCATCGACCGCGACCCGCAGAGCGGCGTCGATCGCCTTACGTCGGCGATGCTGGAATTTGCCGCCGGGCATGCGATCTTTACCTGCTCCACGCAGATGATTCCCTACCAGCGCATCCATTTTCTGGGGGAAACCGGACGCATCGAGATCGAGATCCCGTTCAACATGCCTCCGGACCGGGCAACCCGCATTTTTGTGGATGGCGATGGAGATTTGTTTGGGAGCAATGTGCGTACGGAGAGCTTCCCTGTCTGCGATCCATACACGCTGCAAGGCGATGCCTTCGCGCGCGCCATTCTGAGCAAGGAAGCAGTGCCAGTGCCGATTCTGGATGGCGTGCGCAACCTGGCAGTGATCGATGCCATCTTTGCCTCAGCCCGAAACGGTGGATGGGAGACACCACTGCGATTCTAAGGCGAGTTCCCACAGCAGGTGTGGACGGCGGAGTCCATGAAAATCCAGGCAGGCAAAGCAGACAGTTTCCTGGCTGACTTGCACGGCGACAACGTTGCGCTTTGCGCAGGCTGTTTTCTCGGTGCTTCGGATTCCCGGAGCAACCGGCCTGGATTGGCCCGGGAAAAACGCTCTAGTAGAATGTCAAAGGAATTACGGAGAGGACGGGACTATGGCAGCATCGTTTATGGCATCGAACCCGACACTGAAGGATGTGCATGCTGATGTGAAGCGGCGCATGGACAAGGCCGTGGCAGATTTTCAGCATCATCTGGTGAGTTTGCGGACCGGACGGGCAACCGTGGCGCTGCTGGATCAGGTACGTGTGGACTACTACGGAACCCCGACGCCGCTGAATCAGGTGGCGCAGGTGAGCGCACCGGAGGCAAACATGATTGTGGTGGCTCCGTGGGATGCCGGTCTGGTGAAGGAGATTGAAAAGGCGCTGCGCGCTCCCGAGCATGGCTTCAATCCGCAGAGCGACGGCAAGCAGGTGCGGGTGCCGATTCCGCCGATGACCGAGGAGCGGCGACGCGATGTGGTCAAGCAGTTGAACAAGGAACTGGAGGACCACAGGACGGCACTGCGCAACGTGCGCCGTGACGGCAACGAGACGCTGAAGAAGCTGGCCAAGGACAAAAAAGTGAGCGAAGACGACGAGAAGCGCGCTCAGGACGAAGTGCAGGCGATGCTGAACGAGGAGATTCGCCGGATGGAAGAGCTTGCAAAGAAGAAAGAAGCCGAGATCATGCAGATCTGAGCTGGCTGCAACGACTACGAGGAAACAGAAAGACGGCTGCGCCAGGCGCAGCCGTCTTTCTGTTTTGTCTGCCGCACTTTTCCCGATGATCCGTTGCGTGGCGAAGCGCTTGCGAAGGCCGGGAGACAGCGACTAACGGACGAGATGCGGACGAGGCGCACCGTAAAACTCCTGATCCTGCTGCTGATCCAGATAGCGGGTGGCCAGGTGTGCGGGAAGCGGCCGTCCAAATCGCCAGCCCTGGACGCGTATGACGTGGCCTCGAGTACGGAGAAACTCGACCTGCGCGTCGTTTTCGACGCCTTCGACAATCACCTGAAGATTGAGCGAGTGGGCGATGAAGAGAATCTGCGGCAGGATGGTGGCGGTGACGGAGTCTGTGCCAGCGGTGCGGGTGAAGCTGCGATCGATCTTGATGGCATCGATGGTGAGCTCGTGGAGGTAGGAGAGGCTGGAGAAGCCGGTGCCGAAATCGTCGATGTGAATTTTGTAGCCGCGGCTGTGCAGCTCATGAATGGCGCGACTGGCGCTGGCCAGATCTGCCGTGGAGCGCTCGGTGATTTCCAGAGCGATCTGCCGGGGTTCGATGCCTTCGAGAGCCGAGTAGGTATCGAGCCGGTCGAGCAGGATCTGGCTGGCCAGGTCGCTGGGGGCGATGTTGATGCTGAGCTCGAGATCGGGGTGCTTGTGGAGCAGTTCGCTCATCTCCTGGAAGGAGCGACGAATGACCCAGTGAGTGAGTTCGTCGATGAAGCCGCGCTCTTCGGCGATGGAGACGAAGATGGCTGGTGCGACGGGCAGGCCGTCGCGGTCGCGCCATCGGACCAGGGTTTCAAAGCCGACGCAGCGCTCCGTTTCGAGATCGACAATGGGCTGGTAGACCAGCGCAAGGCGACCGCGGCGGATGGCGCGGCGCAACTGCTGGGGCAGACTGCGGCGCAGCGAGAGTGCAAAGAGCACGATGAGCGAAATGATCAGCCCCAGGCTGGCACCAACGATCGTAAGCGTGGTGAGGAGAAACTCGTTGTGGTCCTGGATGATCTTGCGGGATTCGCGGGTGACGACACAGACGCTGTTGATGCGGGAGCAACGGGACAGAAGCAGCGCATCCCGTGTGCGAAGACTGCCCTGGGATAGCACCCAGTTGGGATCGACGGGGATCTGGGCACCGGCGATGCGAACGATCTGATGCCGGGGAGCATTGACCATGAGCACCATGTAGTCCATACCGTCGCGCTTCAGGCTGCTGAAGAGGAACGGCGCCAGCACAATGTCCATGGAGTGTATGCCGAGGACGATGCCCTTCTGGCCCGGTGCGAAGTAGAGCGGCAGCATGCCATAGACGACGGTTCCATGCGTGGAGACCATGAGCGGTGTGGGCATGGCGACCGGCGATGGCAGTCGACCGGCGCCTGCCGAGCAGACCAGCGAGGAGTCGCGCATGCGGCCAATGTCCTTGACCGCACTGGAGGCGTACATGTAGGACCGCATGGAGGCGATCTCGGCATCGGAGCAGAAATCGGGCGTGATCCGGGAGAAGGCGTGCTGAATGATTTCAATCTGACTGGCAGCATCGTCGGCTTGCCGAATCATCTGAAAGGAGTAGTCGCGAAGGACGAACTGTGCGGCCTGCACAGCGGCGTAAAGCCCACCGAGAAATCCGGCAAGGGTGCCGAGGGCAAGTCCAAGCAGAAGGATGCCGATAACCCTTAGCGATTTCTTGCGCGCAGAAGACACAGTATGCATTCTTCCTTCATGCCTTAAGCTTCAGGCCACCAGAATGAGCCGGTGGAGCTGAGACCGTACATCCATGCAGTGACCCATTTCCGCAGTTCTTCGCCGGAGAGGATTGCATCTGGAGTTCCCCGTTGAAGCCTGTACGGCAGATGCCGGGAAGTACCGGGCTGCGGAATCGTTCCGGGAGCGCTTCTGAGTCTATCGTGCGGAAATGCCCGATGGATGAGCCGGAAATCTCCCGTATCTGGACAGTAACATCCGGTGATTGGTCTGGAGAATGGTTTTTCTGTCTTTCTTGCAGGTCCTGAGCAGGTGGAGCGGGTTTGGGCCACTGAAGTGACAGGATAGAGGGGCAATGGGACGGTAAGGCAGCGGACCGCTCCGACCCGCTGCCGGAATGCAGGGAAACGGATCGGAGCAAAGCCGGATGCAGGCTCGGGGCCTGCTGCCTGGGACTACGGGAAGATCCGGTTGAGGGTGCGGGCAAAGG
>JAKBAG010000031.1 GCA_021809235.1 Acidobacteriota bacterium | reverse complement strand
GCATGGTAGTTGAAGTTCTGCGTCGTACCATCGGGTTGCAGCGCAGCAACCGTTCCATGGGGAGCCAGATAACTGTAGCCGGCAAAGATATCCCAGCGGGATGGTCCGCTCGCAGCATCTTTCTTGCCCTTGGCACCAGCCTGTGCCATGGCAGATACACCGGCCATGGAAACAGCCAGACTCACCGCCAGCACAGCAGATTGCATCTTCTTCGTGTTCATCTTTTCCTCCGCAACCAAACTTGTTTTGATCTTGGTGCTGATTCCGTTGAAATGTTGCGTGGCGACGCCCGGATAACCCTTCAGAACCGCCTAACGCCACAGCCTCGTAACAATTTTGCAACTCAGACTGTATCACATGCTTTGTTCAACTCAGACACATTTCTGCACCTTGGTCGCACATCTGATTAACAGTCTTCCCTGACAACGTATCCCTCAATCCGGCTCGGCATTACTCCAGATTGAGCGCCTTGCGCAGCGTTCCTTTTTCCCGCTGAATCTTCTCCTGCAACAGTGTGATGGCATAAATCAACTGCTCCGGACGTGGCGGGCAGCCCGGCACATACACATCCACGGGAATCACCTGATTGACGCCCTGCACCAGCGCATAGTTATTGAAGACGCCGCCAGAGGTGGCACAGGCGCCCATGGAAATCACCCACTTCGGCTCTGGCATCTGTTCGTACAGCCGCTGGATTACCGGGGCCATCTTATTGGATACCCGCCCTGCAATCACCATCAGATCCGACTGTCGCGGCGACGGGCGAAACACCTCCGCTCCAAAACGCGCGATGTCAAATCGGGCAGCTCCGGCAGACATCATCTCAATCGCGCAGCAAGCCAGACCAAAGGTCATCGGCCACACCGAGTTCTTGCGCACCCAGTTCAGCGCAAAATCTACCGAGGTCAGAAAGACCCCTTCCGGCTGATCATAACCGTACGTCGCCTCGCGCACTCGGGAGCGGTTCAGTCCGCGACTCTCCAGCGAACCAAACAGATATACGTCTTTCTCCGTTGCATGAGCACCGGACTTTGGGGACAAGACATCCTGATCTGACTGGGCCATATCCTCAGTATATGACGTAAATGCATAAGAATTGGTTGTCTGATCCATCTTCCGGTGGATTGGCTTATGGAAAATCACGACGGGAGCGCACTCTTCGGCAGTGCGCCGCACCGGCAAGGCCTGTACAAAAAAAATCTATGGCAAAAAGGAAAACCCGGTTACAATCCAAACCAAATGTTACAGAAATCTTATACGCTCCCTGCGTGGGCTTTACGCTCCACGCCTGCCTTTAGTCTTATCTTTCTATCCCTTCTGTCCGCATCGAGCGCCGCGGCACAGTCTCCTGTCGCACAGATCCCTGCTGCTCAGGCACCGGCAACTCAGGCACAGATTGCCGCACTCCAGGCCGCCGTCGCCAGCGCACAAACTGCTGGAGATAACGCATGGATGCTGGTCTCTGCAGCACTCGTCCTCATGATGACCGGTCCCGGCCTGGCACTGTTTTACGGCGGTCTGGTCCGTCGCAAGAACATGCTGGGCACCATGATGCAAAGCTTCGCCATGATGGGCATCATCACCATGCTCTGGGCCATTGTGGAATATTCGCTTGCCTTCAGCCCCGGCAACAGCTTTCTTGGTGGATTGCACTACGTTCTGCTCCACGGCGTCGGACTGGATCCCAACCCCGCTTACGCCGCCACTATTCCCCATCAGACCTACATGGTCTACCAGCTCATGTTTGCCATCATCACCCCGGCACTCATCACCGGCGCATTCGCCGAGCGGGTCCGCTTCAGCGCACTGGCCGTCTTTCTCTCTCTCTGGTCGCTGTTGGTTTACAGCCCCATGGCGCACATGGTCTGGGGGGTCGGCGGACTGCTCAATGTCTCCGGTGGCCGCATTCCCTGTCTGGACTTTGCCGGCGGTACCGTGGTCCACGTCACCTCCGGCGTCTCGGCCCTGGTCACGGCTCTCTATCTGGGCAAGCGCGTCGGCTATCCAAAAACGGCCATGCCGCCGCACTCCATGGTGCTCAGCGTGGTTGGCGCATGCATGCTCTGGGTAGGCTGGTTTGGCTTCAATGCCGGATCCGCACTGGCTGCCGGCACGCTGGCCACCTCCGCCTTTGTAGCCACGCACTTTGCCGCTGCCGCTGCCGCCGTCTCCTGGACAGTGGCCGAGTGGCTCCACAACGGCAAGCCCACTGCACTTGGTGCCATCTCCGGCGCTGTCGCAGGATTGGTCGCCATCACGCCGGCCTCCGGCTTTGTTGCTCCTGTCCCCGCGCTCCTTATCGGACTTATCGCTGGAGTCTTCTGCTTCCAGATGGTCACCCGCGTCAAAAACTTCTTCGGCTACGACGATTCCCTCGATGCCTTCGGCGTTCACGGTGCTGGCGGCACGCTCGGCGCGCTGCTCACGGGCATCTTTGCTGTTGCCGCCATCAACCCCATCTTTGGCAAGGACGCGCACGGCAATCCCCTGCCTGTCGGCGGCCTCGATGGCAACTGGCATCAGCTGCTCAACCAGGCCACCGGCGTGGCCATCGCCTGGGGCATATCCATCGTCGGCACCCTCATCCTGCTTGTACTCGTGGATAAGACGATCGGCATGCGCGTCAGCGAGGAGGACGAGATGACAGGACTTGATCTCTCCCAGCACGGAGAAGAAGCCTACGACATGGGCCAGTGACGGTCCAATGGTCCGCCGGATACAGACCATGTGGACCGCCGGACATTGGCAAAACAGGACAGCCACTGCGTCAGCCGTGCTGTGGCAAACAAGATTCACCGAAGTACACAATCCAACGGCAGGGTGCGCCGAATCGGCAACCTCCGGTTTATATTCAATGAGCGAGGATTACGACCATGCATAAGATTGAAGCCATTCTCCAGCCCTCCAAGCTGGACGCCGTCAAAGATGCGCTGCTCGAAGCAGGCATTGAAGGCATGACCATTCTGGAAGCGCGCGGACACGGCCGACAGAAGGGACACACCGAGTTCTACCGCGGACGCGAGTACACCGTTGACCTTCTGCCAAAGATCAAGTTGGAGATCGTGGTCGTCGATGCGCTCAAGGAGAAGGCAATTCAGGCCATCATCAACGCAGCCCGCACCGGCAAGATCGGCGATGGCAAGATCTTCGTCACCCGCATCGACGAAGCCATCCGCATCCGCAACGATGAGCACGGCGAATCCGCACTCTGATCCGCTGCCTCGATGGCCGGATCTGGTCGCCCACTGCGACTGGGGCTCGCAGCCATCCAAGCGCTGGATCGCCCTCGCCACGCGAAAAAGCGGCCAGTACACGGCCTATCCTCCGCAGTTGGTCGGCGAGATGGAAACCCTCTTGCCGCGCCTGCGCAAAATGGTTCCGGTCGACTCCACAATTCTGGTCGGATTCGATTTTCCTTTGGGCCTTCCCTCGGCCTACGCCGAGCGGGCTCAGATCCCGTCTTTTCCTGCCTTTCTGCAGGAACTTCATACCGCCCAGACCGGCTCCAGCGCCTCCCGCTGGAGCCGGTTTCATCATGTCTGTGCCGAGGTGCAGGAGATCGCGCTGGAGCGGCCGTTTTATCCCCTGCGTCCCGGCCGCGCCTACCGGGATGCCATTCACCAGGCCCTCGGTCTCGAGCATCGCAATCAGCTCTACCGCCTTTGCGAACTCCGGCATGCCGAGCGCACCAGCGCCTGTTCGCTGTTCTGGACGCTGGGCGGAAATCAGGTCGGCAAAAGCGCCTTGCTGGGCTGGCGGCATGTGCTCGCCCCACAGTTGGCGCAGCAGCCGCTTTCCACCCGCTTGTGGCCCTTTCACGGCTCCCTGCCATCTCTGTTCCAGTCCGGTATGCTGGTGGCCACGGAAACCTACCCCACCGAGTACCATCTCCGCCTTTTTGGCCGCTCCCTGCGCGGCAAGCGTTTCGCCGCCAATCGCCGGGCCATTGCGCCGCTCTGGTTATCGGCAGCCCATCGCTACGGAATCCGCATTGACCACAAACTGCGTCGCCAGATTCTCTCCGGCTTCGCCAATAGCTGCCTGGTGGGAACCGTCGTGGAAACGCAGCGCGCCGACAATCACGACGATGCCATGGATGCAGCCATCGGTCTATTCGGCATGCTCCTCACGCTTCACGACTACGGCCCGCACCTGGAGCCGGACGATGCCCGTATCCGCGCCTTGGAGGGTTGGATCTTCGGCCTGCAGCATCCGCTGCCCGGCTACGCAGACTGACCCCGGTCCACTGCTTTCTCCGCTGTATCGCAGAATGCGATTGCTTCCTGCCGCGAATCGCTTATTCTGGGTGCAAGACCCGATTCACTTCACTGCAACAAACGAGACAGTCTGCCCTGATGGAATCCACACTGCTGGCATTTGAAGACCTCAAGGAACGGTATGCGCGGGAGAGCGAACAACTGCGCCTGACCTATGAGCGGACTGGGGACGGCACGGCTGCCATTCGTCGAAGAACCACGATGGTCGATCAGATTGTGACTGAGCTCTGGAAGCGCGCCAGCGGACCGGCTCTGCAAACCGGAGTCTCCCTGCTGGCTCTCGGCGGTTACGGGCGCAAGGACCTCTTTCCCTGCTCCGATGTCGATCTTCTATTCGCATTTGCCAATGATGAGGTCGAAAAACGCGCCCGGCAGGCAGCCCGCGCCGTGCATCAAGCGATGTGGGACATCGGACTGCGCGCCAGTCCGGTCTATCGCACCGTCAAGGAATGCAATCGCTTTGACCGCGACAATCTAGAATTCACCCTTGCCACCTTCGATCACCGTTTCCTCAGCGGCGATTTTCCGCTCTTCCTGAAGCTCCGCCAGGAGGTCTTTCCCGGCGTCCTGCTCAGCGACTGGAACACGATCACACAAAAGCTTGGCGAAGTGGCGCGTGCCCGCCATTCCCGCTTCGGCAATACCATTTTTCACCTCGAGCCCAATCTCAAGGACGGCCCCGGCGGCCTGCGCGACTACCACCTTGCCCCCTGGTTTGCCCTGCTCTTTCACCTCAAGGACACCCGGCAATGGCCGCGCATCCGCACCGAGCGCGGCAGCACCTTCCAGGGTGCCGAGGCCGACAGCAGCTCCGCCTTTGACTTCCTTGCAGCCACTCGCTGCTTTCTCCACTTCCGTCACGGCCGCGATGACAACACCCTCGACTGGCAGTCCCAGGACGAGGCCGCAGCCGGCTCCATCGGACTGGAAACCCGCGGCTCCGCCGATCCCGCCTACTGGATGCGCACCTACTACCGGCACGCACGCACTGTCTATCGCCGCGCCCTTCTGCTCATGGATCAGGTGCCTGCCCCAGTCAGCTTTTACAAGCAGTTTCGTCGGCGCAAGCAGCCCATCCCCGGCACTGATTTCTGCCTCGACCAGGGCCGCATCGACATCAGCACCTCGCTTTCACAGCTTCAGGATACCGACAGCATTCTGCGCATCTTCGCCCTCATGGCCAACCACGGATACACCCTCAGCCAGGCCGCCGAGGATCGCATCACCGACGCTCTGCCCGTGCTGGCCATCCATCTGCCTGAAGGTCCCTACCTCTGGAACTGCATGCGCGAGGTGCTCATCGGTCCTCACGCCGCCCACGCCCTGCGCACTATGCACGCGCTCGGAGTCCTGGAGATGCTCCTGCCCGAGTTCCACGGTATCGACGCGCTCGTCATCCGCGACAGCTACCACCGATACACCGTCGACGAGCACACCTTCCTCACCATTGACAACGTCCATGGACTCCGCCGCCCCACTCACGACTACGAACAGCGGCTCGGCACACTGCTTCCCGAACTCGAGCGTCTTGATCTGCTCCTGCTCGCCCTGCTGCTGCATGACACCGGCAAGGCCCGCCGCACCGGCGACCACACCGTGCAATCGGTCGATATGTCCGAAAGCTTCCTTGCCCGGCTCGACTTCGATCCCGAAGAGCGCGAAACCGTCCGCAAACTCATCCGCATGCATCTGGAAATGTCCAACGCCATGCGCCGCGACATCTTTGACCCCGACAACCAGCGCCTGCTGGCAGAAAAGGTCGGCAGCCCCCAGTTGCTGCGCGCACTCACCCTGATGACCTATGCCGACATCAAGGCCGTGCACCCAGATGCGCTCACGCCCTGGAAGGCCGAGAACCTCTGGCAGCTCTACATGTCCACCTCCAACTTCATGGACCGCTCCGTCGATGAGGAGCGCTACCACGCCGATCTCGATCCCACGCTCCTCTACCGTATCGGCGCCATGATCCGCGATACCGATCTGCGCGGCAACAGAAACAAGGCCGATGCCATCCGCCAGTTCCTTGAGGGGCTGCCCCAGCGCTATCTCCAGACCCGGCTTCCCGAGCAGATTCGCAATCACTTCCTGCTCACCACCCGCTTGGACGACCACCCCGTCCAACTGGAGCTGCGCCCACACCGGCAGCTTCTTGAGCTCACCGTGATTGCCCGCGATCGCAGCCGCCTCTTCGCCGATGTCGCCGGTGCGCTCGCAGCCTGGGGCATGAATATTGTCAAAGCGGACGCCTTCGCGAACGACGCCGGCGTCATCGTGGACAGCTTCCACTTCACCGACACCTTCCGCACCTTCGAGCTGAATCCCAGTGAAAAGGATCGCTTCCTGGCCAACGTGCAGGATGTGCTCATGCAGCGAGTCTCCGTCGAGCAGTTGCTGGCCAGCCGCAGAAGCTCCAGCCGCAGCGGCGTGGCCAAGGTGGACACCGTTCCCCGGCTCAGCTTTGACTCGGAATCCTCGCAGCACTCCACGCTGCTGCAGGTCGTCGCCCCGGACTCGCCCGGCCTGCTGCGCCGCATCGCCCTCGTCCTGCACGAGCATGCCTGCAACATCGAAGTGGCGCTGATTGACACCGAAGGCGAAACCGCAATCGACGTTTTTTACCTCACAGGAAACGGTCACAAGCTCAGCGAATCCATGCAGCAACAACTGGCACAGCAAATGCAGGCAGCACTCGAGCCCACCCGCATCGCCTCCTGAATCCCCCGTCCCGCTACATCTCCAGTCGACCATACTCCGTGCGCTCTGCAGCATTCTGCCAGGCGGAAAACGCTACCTGTGCCTCGGTCTGCAGTCGGCATTCTGTCGGGAGCGCACGCGCCTGCGGCTGCAAGGCAAACTCCCCATACAGCGCCGCATCGCCAAATCCGGCCGCCGCTGCATCCAGCTGTGTCGCGCCATACACCACGCGCGCAATCCCCGCCCAGTAGCAGGCAGCCAGACACATCGGGCACGGCTCACAGCTGGTGTAGAGTGT
Source organism: Acidobacteriota bacterium (assembly GCA_021809235.1). Classification (GTDB taxonomy): domain Bacteria; phylum Acidobacteriota; class Terriglobia; order Terriglobales; family Acidobacteriaceae; genus Acidicapsa. Next base: position 11,106 of record JAKBAG010000031.1, on the reverse strand, counting down.
GCAGCCCTCCAGCGTAAACACCTGCAGCCTGCGACAGGCATCGCGCATGGCATTCACCTCTCCATGCGCCGTCGGGTCCAGCGTCCGCGTCACCGAGTTGGCACCCTCGCCCACTATTTCGCCCCCGCGCACCACCACAGCTCCAAATGGCCCACCGGCTCCGGTCTCCACATTGGCCACCGCCAGCGCAATCGCACGGCGCAGAAAATCCTCATCCCTCGGCAAGGCAAACCTCCACAACAATCCACTGCCATTCAAGGTGTACCCCAAAAGGAAAGGCACCCGCAATCCCCAGGGATTCCGGGTGCCTCATGCCTGCACTGCCCGTCGCACAATCAAGGTTCTGCACAACCGCTCAGGCAATAGCCGACGTCTGATTCCCAGCCCCCGCCGCTCGCTTGGCTGCATCGCCATGCTGCGCAAAGATCAGTGGCAGCGCTGCCGCCAGTACCTCCTCTATGCGGCTCACGTAGTGGATCGTTACGCCCTCCATCTGCTGCTGCGTCAGATCCTCCTCGGCATTCTGGCGATTCTCCGCCGGCAGAATGATGTGCTGCACTCCGGCTCGTCGCGCTGCCAGGAACTTCTCCTTGATGCCGCCCACCGGCAGCACATTCCCGCTCAGCGTAATCTCGCCCGTCATCGCCGTGAAGGGTCGTACCGGCGTGTTCGTCAGCAGAGAGACCAGCGTCGTCACCATCGTCACTCCGGCCGACGGACCATCCTTCGGAATGGCTCCCGCAGGCACATGGATGTGCAGATCCGTCGCGCTCGTAAAGTCCTCGTCAATACCCACAAAGCTGGCATTTGATCGCACCCACGTCAGCGCCGCCTGCATAGACTCCTGCATCACGTCGCCAATCTGCCCGGTCATCGTGAATCCGCCCTTGCCCTTCATCTTGTTGGCCTCCACAAACAGCACGTCGCCACCGGCGGCTGTCCAGGCAAGCCCCACGGCCACGCCTGGCCTTTGCGTCCGCTCAAAGACCTCGCTATCCACACGCACCTGCTGCCCTCCCAGAAACTCCAGCAGAATCTCTGGCGTAATGGTCAGCATCTCTTCCTGGCCCTCCACAATCCGCCGTGCCTGCTTGCGGCAGACCGTGCCAATCACCTGCTCCAGCTTGCGCACCCCGGCCTCGCGCGTGTAGTGCCGCACCAGATGCCGCACCGCATCCTCGGGAAACTCAATCTGATCGCCCCGGATGCCGTTGGCCTCAATCTGCCGCGGGATCAGGTAATTGAAGGCAATATGCACCTTCTCCTCCTCGCTGTAGCCCTGCAGCGGAATAATCTCCATCCTGTCCAGCAGCGGCTCAGGAATCGGATCCAGCATGTTGGCCGTGCAGATGAACAGCACCTTCGACAGATCAAACGGCACATCCAGATAATTGTCGCGGAAGGTCGCATTCTGCTCCGGATCCAGCGTCTCCAGCAGCGCCGCCGCAGGATCACCCCGGAAATCCCGGCCCAGCTTGTCAATCTCATCCAGCATCAGCACCGGATCATTCACCTCTGCACGCCGCATCGACTGCATGATCTGCCCCGGCAACGCGCCTACATACGTCCGTCGATGACCTCGAATCTCCGCTTCGTCATGCATGCCGCCCAGCGAAACCCGCTGGAACTTCCGCCCCAGTGCCCGTGCAATCGACCGTCCCAGCGAGGTCTTGCCCACCCCCGGCGGTCCCACAAAGCACAGAATCGGCCCCTTCATCTCCGGCTTCAACTGCAACACGCTCAGGTAGTCCAGGATGCGATCCTTCACCTTCTTCAGCCCATAGTGGTCCGCATCCAGAATCTCCCGCGCATGCGCCAGATCAATCCGCGTCCCCGTACTCTTGTTCCACGGCAGCGCGGCCAGCCACTCCACATAGTTCCGCAGCATCGCCGTATCGGCCGCCATCGGAGACATCCGCGCCAGCCGGTTCAGCTCTTTCGTCGCCTCCTTGTGCACATCCTCCGGCATCCCCGCGGCATCAATCTTCTGGCGCAGCTCCTCAATATCCCGCTGCCCCTCATCCACATCGCCCAGTTCCTTCTGGATCGCCTTCAACTGCTCGCGCAGGTAGTACTCCCGCTGCGACTGCTGCACCTGGTCCTGCACCTCGCTTTGAATCTTCGAGCGCAGTTGCTGCACTTCCAGTTCCTTGGCCAGCAGTTGGTTGGTCCGCTCCAGCCGCTCCGGAATCCCGCTGGTCTCCAGCAGCTCCTGCTTGTCGGCCGTTGTCAAAAACGGCAGCGAAGCCGCAATAAAATCCGCCAGCCGCCCCGGCTCCTCAATATTCGTCGCAATCGTCTGCAACTCATCCGACAAGGTCGGCGATGCCGACACGATTTGCTGAAACTGCGCTACCGCATTCCGCTGCAGTGCCTCCAGCGCCGCATCCGGCTCGGCATTGTCATAGGACGGATCAGATACAGGCTCCACCTCGGCCACAAAAAACGGCTCCGTCTGCACCATCCCCCGCACGCGCACCCGCTCCGTGCCTTCGGTGAACACAAATCGGCTCTGGTTCGGCATCTTCACCACTTTGTGCACCGTTGCCAGCGTCCCCCACGCATGCAGATCCTCTGCCTTCGGCGTATCCACCCGGGGGTCCCGCTGCGCCACCACCACAATCGTCCGCTGCTCACCCAGCGACTCAATCAGCTGGATCGAGCTCTCCCGACCCACCGTCAGCGGCAGAACCGCATGGGGAAAAAGCACCGTATCCCGCACTGGAAGAACAGGATAAGCCTTCAATGCAGCCGTTTCCTGGTTGCCGTTCACCTGCTCGGATTGTTTGTTGCCCGCCCTGTTAAACATTGAGTATCCTCGTGTCAACTTTCCTTATTAGACACCGCTAATTTCGAAAAGTCGCAAAAATCCCATTCACTCGAACGGAGGCCTGGCGTGTCGCATTCGGTACCTTGAAACCAGCGCCGGAATCCGCACCGAATACCGGATCTGAAGAGGAATACGCGCCTGCGCAGCAAACGTTCCCTGCGGGGAGAAGGCCAGCTTAGCCGGGGAAACCACAGATCCGCTTGCTGGCTCACGTCATACAGGCATGGCAGGTTCATGGACACGTGGAGCTTATCGGCCAACGCACCCCTGCCATGAGTCCGATCCACGCCCCAGGAACCTGAGGCAGCAGCCCGGTTTCATCCCATCCATCTTTTTGAAAAACGGGAAAATCTATCCTTACGGAAGCATCGCCTCGCGATACCGCCCCAACTCCCGAACCATCGCGCAGTGCGGCTCCAGTGCAGCCAGCGCCAGATCCGCCGCCTCCGGGCTGGAAAGCTGGCAATCCACATAGAAGATGTACTCCCAAGGCCGACCATGCACCGGGCGGGACTCGATCTTTGTCAGGTTCGTTCCCTGTCCGGCAATCTGTTGCAGGGCTATCACCAGCGACCCCGGCCGGTTCTCTACTGAGAAGACCAGGCTCAGCTTGTTGGCATCGGCCACCGGCTGCGCCTCAGCGCGGCGGCACAACCGAAAGAAGCGCGTATAGTTCTGCGGATTGTCCTCGATTCCGGCTGCCAGAATCCGCGCTCCATACACCTGCGCCGCATGGCTGCTGGCAATGGCGCCGGCCCGGAACAGCTTCTGTTCCGTCAGGTGTTTCACGCTCCCGGCCGTGTCATAGTAGGCGCTGGCTCGGATGCCCGGATGCCTGGCGAAGAACTGTCGGCACTGGGCCAGAGCCACCGGGTGCGAATAGACCTCCTGCAACTGCTCCAGGCCCACGCCTTCCAGCGCGATCAGGTTATGGCGAATCCTTAGCAGCGCCTCCTCCAGAATCACCAGATCGTGCTGCAGCAGCAGGTCGAAGTGCTCCATCACGGAGCCTGCCAGGCTGTTTTCTATCGGCACCACGGCTGCTTCCACCTGCCCGGAGGAGACAGCAGCAAACACATCAGCCGACAGGGCGCAGGGCACGACTGAGGCATCGGGAACCAGTCTGAGGGCGGCTTCATGGCTGAAGGCGCCGAATTCTCCCTGTATGGCAACGCGAGGCAAGCAATCTCCTGATTCCGTCCCGGCACCGCACCAATGCTGACTTGCGGCGGACCCTTCATCATACTGGTTTTGGCCCGCACACGCCCTAGCGTCGATGCAGTAGCAGGTCTGCCGCCACCGAGAGAAAGAACACGCTGGCGATGATCCCGTTCATTGTGAAAAAGGCCGCGTTCAGCCGGCTCAGGTCCCGCGGAGAAACCAGCCGATGCTCATAGGCAAGCAGCGCGGCCACCAGCGCCACGCCTGCATATCCGGCCCAGCCGAAATGAAACAGCAAGGCAAACGCCACCAGTGCCACCGCCACCGCTGCATGAAAGCCCCGCGCCAGTGCAAATGCGGCCGGAAGTCCCAGCGCCTGGGGAATGCTGTGCAGCCCGGCCCGACGGTCGTGATCCATATCCTGACAGGCATACAGAATGTCGAACCCCGCTGTCCAAAGCAGCACAATCGCTGTCAGCAACGTAATACGCGCATCCAGCGACCCGCGCACGGCAATCCACGCCGCCGACGGCGCAATGCCCAGCGAAAGCCCCAGCACCAGGTGGCTCAGACGAGTCCAGCGCTTCATGTACGAGTAGCTGAACAGCACCAGCAGCACAAACGGAGACAGCAGCAGCGTCAGCCGGTTCAGCCGCCAGCACGCCAGCAAAAATCCGCCCGTCATCGCCACCGTAAACAGCAGCACAAAGCCCGGTGTCAGCAGTCCGGCTGGAATCGCCCGCGAGCGCGTCCGCGGATTGGCCGCGTCCAGCTCCGCATCCGCCCAGCGATTGAAGGCCATGGCCGCCGAGCGCGCCGTCACCATCGCCACCACAATCCAGAGCAGCGTATGCGCGCTGGGCCATCCACCGGCCGCCAGCATGGCTCCGGTCAACGCAAAAGGTAGCGCAAAGATCGAGTGCTCCCACTTGATCATCTCCAGCGTAATCCGAACCTGAGCCAGCGTTGCCATGGACCTGTCCCCGCCTCACATACTTCCCTATCAGTTTAGCCGTTCGCCCACTCCGCCGTACTCCTGCGGCACGCTCCGGATTTTGCATTCCGGAAAGCCATCTGGGTGATACGATGCAAGCCATGCGTCATCCATCCCTTGTCGGCACACTTTGCCTCATGATTGTCTCTGTCGCCGCAGCCCTGCCGGCCGCAGCCCAATCCGCCGCCGTTGCTGCCGCCACTTCCGACCCCACCATTCAAATCCTGCAACAACTCTCCAACGCTCCGGGACCGCCAGGAGCCGAGGAGCCTGTGCGCGCCATCATGGTGCCTCGCATGCAGGCCGCATCCGATTCGCTCCGTTACGACGGCCTGGGCTCGGTCATCGCCCGGCAGGGTAGCCGCGGGCCACGCATCATGATTGACGCCCACATGGACGAGCTGGGAGGCATGGTCCGTCGCATCACGCCCAACGGACTGCTCACCATGCAGATGCTCGGCGGCTGGCTCGATCAGGCACTCGTCGACCAGCGCTGGACCATCCTCGGCTCCAAAGGCCCGGTGCATGGCGTCACCGGCATCCGCGATATTCACGTCGTTCCCGCCGACGAGCGCAATCGCGTCTACCCGCGCAACGTCCTCACCATCGACATTGGTGCCATGACCGCCGCGCAGGCTGCTGCCATGGGCATTGAGCCCGGCGACCCCGTCGTTCCCGACTCGCCCTTCACCGTCCTCAACGGCTCGGACAACTATCTCGGCAAAGCCTGGGATGATCGTGTCGGCTGTGCCGTCCTGCTGGAGGCCATGCGCCGCACGGCAAAGGCTCCTCATCCCAACCAGCTCTTCTATGTCGCTACCACCCAGGAGGAGATCGGCCTGCGCGGAGCCAAAACCGCCGCCGACGTCGTCCGACCCGATCTCGGCATCGCCATTGAAGGCGGCATCACCGGCGATGTCTACCCCGGCCATCCCGAGGAAACCCAGGAAAAGCTCGGCGCCGGGCCCGGCATCTTCCTCTATGACTCCAGCACTCTGCCCAATCGCAAGCTCGTCGCGCTGGTCCGCAAAACCGCCACCGCACACGGCATTCCCCTGCAATTCGACCTGGTGCAGGGTTACGGCGATGATTCAGCCGCCATCCAGGCCAGCAACGGCGGCACACCCACCGTCAACCTCGTCGTCCCCGTCCGCTACACCCACGCTCATAACGGCATCATGAATCGCGGCGACTTCGACCACATGGTCGATCTCGTCGTCGACCTGCTGCAGTCGCTCGACGCCGACACCGTGCAGCAAATCCGAGACTTCAGCCCACCGCCGACTGCAGCTCCCGCTGCCCGGTAGCCACACTGTCAGCAGTCATCCCGGCTTCCCCATCGCCTGCATTCCCCCAGCACCACGGCTGGGCACAACCTCAAGGAGTCAGAATGTGTAAGAGATTTCCACTGCAAGCCGGCTTTCTGCTGGCCATCCTGCCCATGGCCGCCTGGGCCCAGAGCGCACCCACCCAACTGTTCGGCTTCCGCAGTCCCGCCGCTCAGGCACGTCTGGATGAGCAGTTCCTCGCCGTTCCCGATGCCCGCCTTGCCGGCCAGGAGCTGAAGATCCTCACAGCAGAGCCGCATATCGCCAGCTCGCCGGAGGACTACAAGACCGCCCAATACGTCGCAGCCAAATTTCGCGCCGCCGGACTCAAAACCGAGATCGTTCCCTATCGTGTCCTGATGAACCAGCCCCGCAAGGTGCAGTTCCAGGCCACCTCCGATGATGGCCGACTGCTTTCCTCCGGGCCCACGCCTGAGCACGTCTCCAGCGATCCCTACCAGAACAATCCCAACGTCGTCATGCCCTTCAACGGCTCCTCGGCCTCCGGCGACGTCACCGGCGAAGTCGTCTATGCCAACTACGGCACACTGGCCGACTTCAACCAGCTCGCCGCAGATCACATCGACCTCCACGGCAAGATCGTCCTCGTCCGCTACGGGGCCAACTTCCGCGGCGTCAAGGTCTACATCGCGCAGCAGCGCGGAGCCGCCGGCGTGCTCATCTACTCGGACCCGCGCGATGATGGCTACTACCAGGGTGACGTCTACCCGCACGGCCCGTGGCGCCCGGCCACTGGCGTCCAGCGCGGCTCTGTCCAGTATCTTTTCAAGTATCCCGGTGATCCGCAGACGCCCGGCGTGGCCTCCACCGTCAACCTGCCGGACTCGGCCCGTATGGACCCGATGAAGACTGGCAATCAGCCCACCATCATCTCCATTCCCATCAGCTACCACGATGCCGAGCCCATCCTGCGAGCGCTCAAGGGCGCAGCCGTGCCCACTAGCTGGCAGGGCGCACTTCCCTTCCACTATCACATCGGCGGCAGCGGTGTCCGCGTCCACCTCGTCTCCGATCAGGACTATAAAATCCGCACCATCTGGGATGTCATCGGCAAGGTCTCCGGCTCGCAGCAACCCGACGCCTGGGTTGTGCTCGGCAACCATCGCGATGCCTGGGTCTTCGGTGCCGTCGATCCCAACAGCGGCACTGCTGCCATGCTCGAGGCTGTCCATGGCATCGGCGTGCTTCTGCATCAGGGCTGGCGCCCCAGGCGAACCATCGTCTTCGCCAGTTGGGATGCCGAAGAGGAGGGTCTGATCGGTTCCACAGAGTGGGCAGAGCAGTACGCCAGCGCGCTGCAGAAGGCCGTCGCCTACTTCAACGTCGATGTCGCCGTAGCCGGTCCCACCTTTACCGCCGATGCCGTTCCCTCGCTCAAGATGTTTCTCCGCGAGCTCACCCGCGAGGTTCCCAGCCCGGTCGGCGGCAGCGTCTACTCTCAGTGGAAGCTCCGCAGCTCCCATGAACTGGCCGCTGACGGCGCTCCGGCAGAGGCTCCGGTTGGCGACCTCGGCTCCGGCTCCGACTTTACGCCATTCCTGCAGCATCTCGGCGTACCTTCCACGGACATCGGTTCGCAGGGGGCCTACGGCGTCTACCACTCCGTCTTTGACAACTACGCCTGGTACACCATGAACGCCGATCCCCACTTCGCCTACCTGCAGGAGATGGCCCGCGTCTTCGGTCTGGAGGCGCTGCACATGGCCGATGCCGACGTGCTGCCCTTTGACTACGTCACCTACGGCAAGGAGCTGACCGAATATCTCCATCAGGCTCAGTCCAAACCCGCAGCCAAAGGGCTGGACTTTGGACCCGCGCTCGACGCCGCCCGGCAGTTCACCACCGCCGCGCAGAAGGCCATGGAGGTCGAGCAGCATCCACCGGCCGATCCCGCCGAGCTCAACCAGACTCTGCGCGCGGTCGAGACTGCCTTCCTCAGCAGCAATGGCCTGCCCAACCGCTCCTGGTATAAACACACAATCTACGCACCCGGCGAGTACACCGGTTACGCAGCCGTGGATATTCCCGGCGTCAATGAAGCCCTCGACGCAGGCAAGCCGACCGTGGCCGCACAGCAATTGCAGGTGCTCACCGAGGCCATCCAGAAGGCGAGAACGCTGCTGGAGAGCGTCCGCTAGTCGTCGTCATGCCGTGCTGCCGTCGCATGCACCAGTTGCGGCGGCAGCGGTGCCTTGCCCCGCGCATCCCGCCACAGAATCACATTCAGCAGATGTGCATTGGCACGGTCTTCATGGGTAAAGTCCATGCGACTGGATGCGGCAGCCCCCGGTGAGCGCCGCGTGTTGACCGTGTAGATCAGGCCATTGTCGCGATTGCTCGCATCGGCCGTGTAGGCAGGCTGATCTCCGCTGCCGGTAAACAGCGGCGCAATCGCTGGCGCATACGCATCGTTGTTGTTCATCGGTGGAACTCCCAGCAGCTCCTCCATCGTCTTCAGCACGCTCACCGTCGTGTAAAAGTGCGAATCCACCACCGGACGCTCCGCGCGGGGCGAATATTTGCTGATCACCAGCGCAACGCTGCGATGTGCATCCACATGATCGGCTCCATCCTGAGCATCGTCCTCCAGCACAAAGATCGCCGTATCGTTCCAGTACGGACTATGGCTGATCGCCTCCACCGTCCGGCCCACGGCCAGATCGTTGTCGGCTACGGAGGCTCGGGGCGTCGGCATGCCCGGCGTCGTACCCGCCGTGTGGTCATTCGGGAAACGCAGCATCACAAAGGACGGCATCGGGTCCGTGCCAGAGTCGGTTCGCTCCTTCACCCAATGTCGGAAGTGCCGATCAAACTCCTCAAAGCGAAGTTGATCCGGAAAGCTCAGGTTAAAGTCGGCATACTGCGGATCAAAATGCCCCACCAACTCCGGCTTGGTCGCCACATTCTGGAAGATAAGCGGAATCTTCCAAGGATACGGGCTTTTCCCGCCGCCATAGATGGCCGGAATCGTCTCTCCAGGCAATACCGCCGGATGGTCACAGTGCTCCGGGCGCGGCTCCGGCGTCCCGTTCAGCGGCGAAGCATCCTTGGGAGCCTCCCCGGAGTCGTCGCAGAATTTGGTCGAGATGAACTCCCCGAAGTGGTAGAGCGAAACATGGTGCCGCGCCAGATCGGTCCACAGATATCCACTGTTCGGCTCATCCACGTCGGGAATCTTTTCCAGCAGCGGATATCCCTGCTCCACCACGCCCTCATAGTCATAAGGCCGCTCCCGTCCGCGATAGCTCTGCTGCCATGTCTTTTCCGTGTAGTCGCTGGTGATGCCGGCCGTCGACCAGACGTGCCCATCGCCGGAGACTTCGCCCGAGTCATAGAAGTTGTCCAGCACGCCAAACTGCAACGCCAGCTTGTGCAGGTTTGGCGTAATCGATGCGCCATACATCGTCAGCGCCCGATCGCCGTTCCCCACGCCCAGGTCGCCCAGCTCCTGGTCATAGGTGCGATTCTCGCGGATGATGTAGATCACATGACGAATCGGATTGCGCCCTGCGGCAAAGTGAAGCGTTGTCGCAGGGCTGCCCATGCGATTGTCCGCCAGCGCCCGTCGCGTCAGTGCTGGCAGATGCGCCATCGCGTCCGGCACCTCGACGGCGGCCAGCGACCCATGCAGCAGCGTCGCAATGTAGCTGCTTGGCCGATGTCGCAGCCGGTTCACGCCGCGCCCGGTCACGCTGGCCGGAATCTGCGGCGGCACCGCATTCGGTCCCGTTCCCTTACCCTTGGCCGTGGCAATGTACAACCGGCTGCCGCGCACCGCCAGAGCTGTCGGATACCACTCCGTCGGCAGAAAACCCAGCGGCGCACGCCTGACCGCATTGCCGCCAGCGGCTCCTGCCGCCAGCACCGCCACCGCATTCGAGCCGGTGTTTGCCGCAAACAGATACCGCCCGTCGCTGGAGATGGCCAACGCATCCGGCATCGCTCCAAAGTACCGTTGCCCCGGCAGCCGCGTATCCATCACAGCGGCCAGTTCCATCCGCTCCGCCGTCAGCCGTACCGCCGCCACCGCATCCCGGTTGGCCAGCGCCACGTAGAGCATCCCATGCGCCAGCAGCAGTGCCGCCGGATGCGATCCCGGCGCCACTTCGCTCTGCGGCGGCAGCAGCGGCAACACCTGCGCCACCTTGCCCCGCTTCAGATCCAGCCGCACCACCTCCGAAGCATTCCACAGCGCCACATACGCATAGCGCCCTTCCGCATCCGCCGTCACCGCGATCGGATAGGTGGACGGCACCACGAACGAGCGTCCCAGCGTCCCGCCTCGCAGCCCGGCCAGCGATAGGTCAAACCGATGCCGTACCGCGCCGCTCGCCGCATCCAGTTGCAGCACGTCGTCGGAAAAATTGTCCGCCACCAGAATCGTCTCCGGCTCTCCGTCATGAGCCGTTACCACCGCCAGTCCCGCCGGAGCAGGAATCGCCCGGCCGGCCGGAATCGCAGCGCCAAACTGGTTCTGGTGCGCCCCTGCCGGCAGCGGCTGCAATCCAATCGGAATCACGTGATCGAACTGCGGGACGCCAGCCGCAAACCGATAGACCAGAATCCCGTTGCCCGTCTGCTCCGTCCGTCCGCCCAGCGGAGCGCTCAACGAGTCCACGCTCACATAGAGCCACCGGCCATCGCTGCTGTAGGCAATCCCGGAGTAGAGCGTCTGCGCTGCGCCCAGCTCCGTCCGCGCCTCCGGATAGTCCTTCACCCTGCCGCCGTCCGCCTCCATCACTGCAATCGACTGCGCATAACAGACGCGCAGC
>JAKBAG010000268.1:528-3800 GCA_021809235.1 Acidobacteriota bacterium | reverse complement strand
CTTTCACGGACTGGGAACGGCCGGCTCGGCCACCCTCCGTGCCGTGGCTCCCGGCATCAGCGAAGCCCTGATCACCACCGCCGCCGGCATTTTTGTGGCGGTTCCGGCTGGCATTGCCTATAACCAGTTCACGGCGCGGCTGCGCAGCTTTGCCTCTGGAGTGGATGATTTTGCGCGGGAGCTGCTGAACTCACTGGAAGAGATTCCTCCCCGCAGCGCCACCGCCGCCCGGCCGCCGGAGGCTCGCTACCCGGAACGCGAGGCATAGCCATGGCCTTCACCAGCGCACATGGACGCACCCAGACCTCACTGGCAGAGATCAACATCACGCCGCTGGTAGACGTGGTGCTGGTCCTGCTTGTGATCTTCATGATTACCGCACCCGTGCTGCAGTCCGGGATTGAAGTCTCCGTGCCCAAGACGCGGACCGTTCGTGAGATCACTGTGCCACGACTGGTGGTCACCGTGACCCGCGATCAGGAGGTTTACGTTGGCGATCAGCCGGTGAACCTGCACGATCTGGGCGCTAAACTGCACCAACAGAATACCGATCCGTCTAAACAGATCATCTATCTGCGCGCCGACGAGCGGGTTCCCTTCGGCGCCTTTGCCACGGTGATGGATGCAATCAAGCAGGCTGGCATCACCAATATCAGCATCGTCACCCAGCCGTTGAACTCGAACGGAACCAGCACGCCCTAGTCGGCTGTCGGCATGGACCATGAGCGCATCGATTTACACAAGCCGTACCGCCCAACTGAGCCCGGACCCTCTGCGGCGGCCCATGATGGCCGCTCTGCTCGGGCATCTGCTACTGGCCGGGGTGGTCGTGGCCTGGGCACTGATTCATGGCTGGTGGCGGCATAATCTGTGGGGCAGCAATGATGCCGGGGGAGCAGTGGCCGTGCAACTGGTCTCCAATGCCCTGCCTCTGCCAGCAGACCAGAAGCCGAACGACAACGTGCTGGCCACGGAGACTCCCAGCCAGGCCCCGGCACCACCGGCAGCCCACGTCAAGGCAAGCCAGGATCAGGATGCGATAGCCATCGCCACCAAGGTGGCGCCCCCGAAGAAACTGGCCAAAAAGCAGCAGCAGCAGACCAAGCGACTTCCCCTTCCGTTGCCCCTGCCGCAACTGAAGTCCAGCCCCTGGAGCAAGCCAACCGCACCCAACCGCGCCGCTTACGGGGAGCAGGCCAGCTCCCAGATGCAGCGCTCCGTGACGGCCACCAGCGACGGCCCGGTTTCCGTGACCGCCGGCACGCGGGGCTTCAATTACCCGTTTTATGTGGAAAATATCAAACGTCGCATGACCCAGAGCCTGTATCGCGGAGAGATTGACCCGCGGACGGCCAAGGGTGCGCAGGCTTACATTTTCTTCACCATCCGCCGCGACGGCTCGCCGACCGAGATCCGAATGGACCGCTCCAGCGGCAGTCCCACGCTCGATCAGGCCTGTTTGCACGCGGCTCAGCGCGTGGATTCCTTTGGACCGCTGCCCTCGCCGGTAACCGATGGGCCATTGCATGTCTCGTACTATTGTGAATACTGAGCAAGACTCCAACAAGGACTGACCGTCATGATGCATGGTTTCCGCTTCCTCCGTAGGCTACTGCTTGTGGGCACCGCCCTCTGCGCACTCTACCCGCTATCGGCTCCAGCTCAGGACTGGGTGCATATCGGCAGCAATATCCCCACCGGGAGCCAGCGCATCCGCCTGGCTGCGGCGGATATGAAGCCGGTGGGCAACGACCCTCAGACTCCGCTGCTGAAGACCACTTTTGATACGACGCTCTTCCACGATCTTTCCAATGCTGGAATCTTCGAGATGGTTTCCAAAAGCATGTCTCCGACGGCCATGCCCGGCTCGCCCCAGGAGATCAATCTGGCGCAGTGGGCTGCGGCCCCGGCAAATGCCGCCTTTGTGGCCTATGGCGCACTTTCGGCCAGCAACGGGCATCTGGTCGTCTATGGCTGGCTGCAGGATGATCGCAATACAGGGACTGCCCCCATCCTGACCAAGCAGTATTCTGCCGACGCCAATGACGATCAGGCGCGTACGCTGGCCCACCAGTTTGCCGATGACATCATCGGTGCCCTGGGGGGCGGAGTTCGCGGAATTGCCGAGAGTAAAATTTACTTTGTCAGCGCACGAACCGGCAGCAAGCAGATCTGGGAAATGGACTACGACGGAGAAAATCAACACCCTGTGGTCCGTGCAGGCATCCTTTCCGAGTCTCCCCGCATCTCGCCTGATAACAGCCGTCTTGCATTTGCTTCCCTGGGCAACTCCGGCTGGACGATTCGCATGTACTCTTTTGACCTCCATCGATTTGTCGCATTTCCTCCCGGAGCACAGGGAGGCAGCAACTTTTCTCCAGCCTGGTCGGGCGATGGGCAGCACATTGCCTTCTCGTCCTCCCGCTCCGGGGACCCAGATATCTGGACGTGCGATGTGAACGGCGGCAACCTGAAGAAACTGACGGCCTTTCGCGGACCGGATGTCTCTCCGGTATGGAATCCACGCACCAATGCGCAGATTGCCTGGGTGAGCGGACGGACAGGACTTCCGCAGATTTACATCATGGACACGGACGGCGGCAACGTGCAGCGGATGACCGACGGCGGTTATGCCATCTCGCCCTCGTGGTCACCCAACGGTCAGTTCCTTGCCTTTAGCTGGAACCGCAAGTATGGTCCGGGAGCTCCAGGCGGGCAGGATATCTACGTCATGGATATTGCCTCCCTGCGCTGGCTGCAGTTGACGCATGACTCGGGCAGCAATGACTTCCCCACCTGGTCACCGGACGGGCGACACCTGGTTTTTGAGCGGACGATCGACTACAAAACGTCCCTGTGGACGATGCTGGCCGATGGAACGCAGCAACAGAAATTGACTCAGACCGGCAAGGATTTTATGCCGAACTGGAGCTGGTAATGATGGAAAGCATAGAGATTCAGGCCACTGAACCGCATTGCAGCAGCACAGCCAAGACTCAAAACAAAAGACAAAGGAGTACGACCTTGATTTCTCGCAAGCAAATTTGGATTGCCCTGGTACTGACCGCATCCGTTGCCATGATCTCCGGATGCAAGAAGAAACATCCCATTCAACCCGCCGCTACAGCTCCGGCTGCCGCAGCGCCGGTGGCACAGCTGACGGCTACCCCATCGACCATCACGGCCGGCGATCAGGTGGTGCTCTCCTGGAAGACGACCGACGCCACCTCCGTTTCGATTGACGGCATTGGCAGCGTGCCCAGCGCCGGAGT
>JAKBAG010000268.1:0-518 GCA_021809235.1 Acidobacteriota bacterium | reverse complement strand
AGACCGTGACGCCGACCCAGACGACCACCTATCGCCTGACGGCAAGCGGCCCCGGTGGCAACACGGATGCCACCGCAACGGTGACCGTGAACCCGGCACAGGCCGCGGTAGCCGTTCCTCAGAACAACTCTTCGATGACGGCCGAGCAGATGTTCAAGGCCAACGTGCAGGATATCTTCTTCGACTATGACAGCTACAACGTGCGCACCAGCGATGAGTCGGTACTCTCGAAGGCGGCAGCCTATCTGGCAGCGCATCCTGACATCAAGGTGGTCATCGGTGGCTACTGCGACGAACGCGGTTCCAACGAGTACAACCTGACGCTGGGCGAAAGCCGCGCCAACTCGGCCAAGAAAATTCTGGTGCAGGATGGCGTGGCAGCGAACCGACTGCGCGTGGTCAGCTATGGCAAGGAGCGTCCGTTCTGCACCGAGCACACCGAGTCCTGCTGGCAGCAGAATCGCCGTGCCGGCTTCGCGATGGACGGAGCCGCCGGCAACTAAGCGATCCCGCAAGTC
>JAKBAG010000267.1 GCA_021809235.1 Acidobacteriota bacterium | reverse complement strand
CGGTGGAAAAGCCGTCCTCCAGCCGCACCACGCGCACCCGGTCGCCATACTTTTCCCCAAAGAGCGCCATCGCCTTGTACTCGTGAACGGCCACCTCGATCGGCACATCCACCAGCGTCTCCACGCGGGTGTTGGCCATCACCTCGCGGTTCACAATCGATTCAATCTCGGCCAGATCCTCGTCGGCCACCGGCGCAAAATGGCTGAAGTCAAAGCGCAGCCGCAGCGGATCGACCAGCGAACCGGCCTGCTTCACATGCGTGCCCAGCACCTGACGCAGCGCCGCATGCAGCAGATGCGTTCCGGTATGGTTGCGCCGGATGGCCTCGCGCCGCCCGTCGTCGACCACCGTGTTCACGCGGTCGCCCACGGCCAGGCCCTGCCGCAGCAGCGCGCGATGTGCGCGCACACCCTGCACCGGAGCCACGCAGCCGCTCACCTCGGCCACGATCAGGTTGCCGTCCGAGCTGGTCAGCCGCCCGGTGTCGCCCACCTGTCCGCCGGAGTCGGCATAGAAGCTGGTGTGGTCCAGCACCACGTCCACCGTCTCGCCGGCCTGTGCCGCGGCCACGCCGACGCCGTCCTTGACCAGCGCCAGCACCTCGCAGTCCAGCGAACCGCTGCGATCATAGCCCTCGAAGACGGTCTTCGGCAGCTCGCGATAGACCGGCGCGGCCGACTTCTGGCTGCCACCCTTCCAGCTTGCCCGCGCACGCGCCTGCTCTTCTGCCTTCGCTGCTTCAAAACCCTCCATATCAAAACCTATGCCTGAGTCCCGAGCTGCATCTACCATGAAATCAAGCGGGAGACCATAGGTTTCGTATAAGTGAAACGCCTCCTTACCTGAGATCTTGGACTCAAATCGTGTTGCCTGAACATACATCGCCATGCCGGTTGATTCTTGGCTCGCTGAAGTAGCTGCAACTGAGTTTCGAGCAATGCGCTCGAATGCTATCGCTCCAGCTTCTAGGACTCGAGCAAACTGCCGCTCCTCGGCCTCAATCACGCGCGCCACGCGCTCGGCCGACTCCAGCAGCTCCGGATAGGCTTCGCTCATCAGCTCCCGCACGGCAAAGACCATCTTGTGCAGGAACGGCTCGGTCTGCCCCAGCAGCCGCCCATGGCGAATGCCGCGCCGCAGAATCTTGCGCAGCACGTAGCCGCGACCCTCGTTCGACGGCAGCACGCCGTCGCTGATCAGGAAGGTGGCCGCGCGGGCATGGTCGGCCAGAATCCGCAGGCTCGCCGTGCGCACATCGTTGGCCACGCCGGTCAGCTCGGCGGCGCGGGCAATCAGCGGCGTAAACAGGTCTGTCTCGAAGTTCGAGAGCTTGCCCTGCAGCACGGCCGCCAGCCGCTCCAGCCCCATGCCGGTGTCAATTGACGGCTTGGGCAGCGGCGTCAACCGGTAGCCGGTCGTCCGGCCACCCTCCACCACCGCCGCACGGTCAAACTGCATGAAGACCAGGTTCCAGATCTCGACATACCGCGCATCGTCCTCGCCAAAGGGCAGGTCGCGCCCGGTCTCGGAGGCCTCAAGGCCGAGATCGACAAAGATCTCCGAGCACGGCCCGCACGGCCCGGTCTCGCCCATCTGCCAGAAGTTGTCCTTCAGCCCATAGGCGCGAATGCGCTCGCGCGGCACGCCCACCCCGATCCAGAACTGCTCGGCCTCGTCGTCGCGCGGCACGCCGTTGGCCGGGTCGCCCTCGAAGATCGTCACGTAGAGCCGGTTCTTGTCGATGCCAAACCACTCCGGGCTGGTCACCAGCTCCCAGGCATGGGCAATGGCCTCGCGCTTGAAGTAGTCGCCAAAGCTGAAGTTGCCCAGCATCTCAAAGAAGGTATGATGCCGGCGGGTAAATCCCACATTCTCCAGGTCGTTATGCTTGCCGCCGGCGCGCACACACTTCTGGGAGGTGGTCGCCCGCGCATACTCGCGGCGCTCGGCACCCAGGAAGACGTCCTTGAACTGGTTCATCCCCGCATTGGTAAACAGCAGCGTCGGGTCATTGGCCGGCACCAGCGACGACGAGTGCACACGCCGGTGTCCCTTGCTCTCAAAAAACCGCAGAAACTGCTCCCGAATCTCGTTGCCTGTCATGCCACTCCCCCACGCAGATCGTTCGACGCAACCGGAAATGAGTCGCGAAACTCCAGTGTATCGGCTCAGCCAAGCTCCGGGGCAGTTTCAGTCGGCTGTCTCCGTCCAGTTCTCGATCTTCAGACCGGGGATACGGGAAAATTCGCTGACGTTATTCGTTACCAGCGTCATGCCCAGGGAGCGCGCATGGGCAGCGATCCATAGATCATTGGCGCCGATCATCGCCCCGCTTCGCTTCAATCCTCCACGAATCTCTGCATAGGCACCGGCGCAGGAGCTGGAGAGATCCATCACTTCCACGTGACGCAGAAAGGCCTCCAGTGCGGCCCCGTCCTGCAACGTTCGCGGCGACATCTCCACCCCATACTGCAACTCGGCGAGCGTGACCACGCAGATACAAACCTCGCCGACTGCGGTATTCCTCAGGCGCTCTAAAACAGCCGCATGCGACCGCTTCATGATGTACGACGAGATATCCGTATCCAGCATGTAGAGCGCGGTCAAAGCTCGCGCTCCTGTACCGGCAGCTCTTCCAGTCCCTCCAGAAACTCCGCCGAAGCCACCGGTCCGCTGGTCAGGTATTCCATCCAATCCTTCGGACGCGGCGACAGGATCACCTCATCCCCCTGCCTGCGAATGAAGACTTCCGCGGTGGAGAACTGAAAATCTTTCGGCAGACGCACGGCCTGACTCCGATTGTTTTTGAAGATCTTGGCTGTTCGATGCATGGCAGTCCACCCCTACATGGCATATACACAAGTATATGCCATGTAGCAGATATGCCCATCCGTGTCGGCGCAATTTCCGGGAAGCTCAGGACGCACAGCAAGCTGGAGGAATCTCCAGGCGATGGAATTTCAAGGAGTTTCAAGCAAGACTGTCCACGGATTCACCGTGGCAATCCCGACAAAGTGCCGTTCATTGCGTGTGGCGAGGGTTGCTTTACGCGATTGCACAATCCCGGCGATCATCGTATCCCGCATCTCCATCGTGCGGCCATTTCGCTTCTGCTCTTCCAGCCACTCGGCCGCGCACCGTGCCGCCTCGCTGTCAAAATCAGCAATGCGTCCCTCAAGCAGATCGGTGAGAATCTGCTCAAAGCTCGCAATCAGGGTTCGCTGACGATTTCCCGCCGGCATCATGCGCAGCCCGGTGAAGACCTCAAAGACAGAAATCGATGTGGTCCACACCGACTCCCGCGGCTGAGCATCCAGCCACGTCACCACTTTCTCCTCAGGCATCCGCTGCATCAAGGCAGAGATCACATTCGTGTCCAGCAGGATCAAGGCTCAAACTCCACCATCTGCACCCCGGCGCCATGCATCTCCGGAATCTCCTGCTCCAGGCCTTCCTCGCGAAACAATGCGTGGATCGCTGTTCCCAATCCCACCGCAGAGGTGGCTTCATTGCGCAAGGCATTCCGCAAAATCTCGCGAGCCTCAGCCTCCATGCTGCGACCATGCTTGCGGGCGCGCTGCTGCAGGCGTGCCTTGAGCTGAGGCTCAACATTTCTTACCAGTAACTGGGGCATGTGCACCTCGCGCTATCATGATATCACAAACCTCCCGGATTCAGAATCCAACCAAGCTACCATACGTTCCCCGTGATCCTCCATTCGCCCCGCCTGTTACCCTGAATGCAGTCGTCCGCCCATGAACAAGCTTGTCTTTGCCAATCTCATTCACCGCCCTCTGCGTTCGATCATCTCGGTCGTGG
>JAKBAG010000030.1 GCA_021809235.1 Acidobacteriota bacterium | reverse complement strand
AACGGCGCAGGCCTCCCAGTTTTTTGAACAGCAGATTCGCCTGTATCCCGACGCTCCAGAGACGGTCAGCGCCCTCTACTGGCGGGCCCGGCTGGAGGAGACGGTCGATCATCAGCCATCGCTTGCCTCCGCACACTATCGCTCGCTCATTGAGCGATTCACGCATTTCTACTATGCCCAGATGGCCCGCCAGCGCCTTGCCGCGCTGGGCCATCCCCTGCCTGCTTCGCTTGCCACATCCAGCCTGCGGTCGCATGCCGCATCGGCGGCTACGGACAATCCGATTCCCGATGACGATCCGCATCTGCTCAAGGCCAGCCTGCTCATTAACGCCGGACTTGGCGCCTATGTTCCGGAGGAGATTGCCGCCGTGCCGGACTCCACCTCCTGGGGTGCCGTTGTAGAGGCTCGTCTTTATGCCTCTTACGGGGAAACCTTCCGTGCGCTGCGCCTGATGAAGCGCGCTCTTCCTTCAGCGGCCTCGTCGCCGATCAATGCCTTTCCGCTCGACGACTGGAGGATACTCTTCCCGCAGCCCTACTGGTCCACCATTGTTGCCGAGTCGGCAAAGAACAACCTGGACCCCTATCTGGTAGCCTCGCTCATTCGCCAGGAGTCAGAGTTCAATCCCTCTGCGATCTCTGGTGCCAATGCCTTCGGACTCATGCAGCTACTGCCATCTGTTGGCCGTCAAATGGCCCGCGAAGAGGGCATTGGACCCATCAGTTCACGCCAGTTGCTGGACCCTGTCCTGAACATCCGTCTGGGCACGCGCTACCTGCGACAGATACTGGACCACTTTAACAACGTTCCTGAGTTTGCCCTTGCTGCATACAACGCCGGTGAAAACCGTGTCACAGACTGGCAGTCTGCCGGACCTTACTCCGGTCTCGACGAGTTCGTCGAATCCATTCCCTTTTCGGAAACGCGCGGCTATGTGGAGGCCATCCTGCGCAACCGCGAAATCTACCATGATCTGGACACGGTTGCTCCTCGGCAGCCCTCCCTTGCGCGAGCCGAGCTTCCTCTGCCCCGTCCCTCCTTCTAGCGCTGTCCGTTTCAACCCCATCCCCATGGCGCGGCACTCTACACTGCGCCATTATGGAATGGAACCGTGGTTGTGGAATGCCTCAGGTGGATTTTGTTCGCTAAGAGCAAATCCATTCGCCAGCTACATTGATCAGGAAGCTGAAGTTCGTGGCTACATCCTCCTCGAATGCGCCATTACACAAGAAGGCCCCCTGCTGGACCGCAGGAGGCCCTGTCAGAAGTTTGTTGGAGCTAGAAGCTGTAGCGCAGGGAGAACTGCATCCTACGTCCCTGCGTCAGCAGCGCCGTGTATTCGCCGTAGCTGGCCGGACTGCCATATGGGTTGTTGGAGATGCTTGCAGGATCGAAGCGTACCGAGTTGGTTGCGTTGAAGGTTTCCCAGTCAAACTTCACCTGCTGACCGTGTGACAGGTTGAAGATCTTGAACATACCGGTGTCGATCGTGAAGTATCCGTCACCGCGATAGTAGTTTCGTTCGCCGGTCTCTGCCGCATACGGTGGACGAACATTCTTGATCGCCGTTGCTTGACTGTGGAAGGCATTCGGCTCGCCATTCAGATCATGGCCATGACCGCCGGAGGCAATCGCACCAGTCGCCACGTTCCAGCTCTGGTCGGCCCAGTCCGTATTCCACCCCAGTCCGTCGATCGAGCCAAACGGCAGCCCACTTGTCCAGTGCGTCAGCGCGGTGATCGTCCAGCCGCCGATCAGTGCATTCTCCCAACCATTGGCGCTGCTGGCAAACATCTTGCCTTTGCCAAAGGGCAGGTTCCCGATCACATTGCCGGTAATCGCGTGCCGCACGTCAAAGTCTGACGGCCCGCGATTGCCTTTTGGGTTATACACGTTGATGATTTGGCTGAAGTATCCGCCGCTGCCACTGTAGTAGCTGCCCGCGCCGCCAATCGTCTCCGTCGAAGGTCCACTGCGCTCGGCATCCGATCCCAGATCAATGGACTTCGACAGCGTGTAGTACATGTCAAACTGCAATCCATGCGCCTCCGGATGGTGCAGCGCCAGTTGCAGTCCGTGATAGCTGCTCGTACCCATCGAAGACCACACATACAGCGACGAATACTGCGGATCGAAGTATCGGTACAGTTCGCTGTTCGGGGTATACAGCCCCGGAATCGCATCCAGAACAAACAGCGCCGAGGCTTCGTTTCCGCGGAAAGGCTGATAGTTTTCGTAAGCCACCTGCGTCGCGCTCAGCCCATTGCCCGCCAGCCACGGAAACATATTCTCCCAATAGGGAATTGTCTGCGCATTTGCCACGCTCGTCCCGCTGTCCGTGTACTTGTCCAGCAGCTTCTCCGCGGCAAAGTAATCCATGCCGCTCTTCGGGTCCACCAGATCGTTCGGCGTGGCAATATCGCGCATCTGCAACAGGTGCCGCCCCAGCCGTCCCGTATAAATCGCTTCCATCGCAAACTGCTTGCCAAACTCATGCTGCACCGACGCGTTGAAGACATAGGAGTAGGGTGTCGTCAGTCCCTGATCCACGCCCCAGGAAAGCGCCAGATCCGGCCCCGGCGTCACTGGCGTCGGTCCAGTCACCGTCAGCGTCGGCACAATGCTCGTCGGCACAGTCGTTGGGCTGGAGAATCGCGGCGTCGTGTCCACATACTGGCCGACTGGCGCGCGGTCCGCCGTCGTCAACCCAAACGAACCCTGCTGATCGAACGAGTCCACAATCCCCTGCCCAAAGTGATCAAAGTACAAGCCGAATCCCGCATGAACCGTCGTGGTCGGCGTTGGAGAGTAGGCAATGGCAAACCGCGGCGCCAGGTCCAGCTTGTCCATCGACCAGAAGCCGGGAGCATTGTTCGCTTTGCCTCCAGCAGTGAATCCAAAGTTTGGCTGCACCACCTGCCCTTTGCCAGCTGCGCTCCACCGATTGTCAAACCACTGCGTCATATTCACCGTCGGCACAATCTCCTGGCCGTTCCGCTCATACGGCACCTGCAGCAGCATGTGCCTCAGTCCGTAGGTGATTGTCAGGTTTGGCCGCGCTTTCCAGCTATCCTGCGCGTAGTACTCCACCTCGTTCGTCAGGAAGTGTCGGCTTACCCACTGTCCCGCCGGCAGTGCGTTCAACTGCCCGTTGCTGTATTCGTTGTTGTAGTAGACAGTCGAAGAGGTGATCAGTCCAGTAATGTCCGAGATCGCTGTGTTGTACGCCGAAGAAAAGCCCGCTGCCACAGCCGGAAATCCAAACCCTCCAGGGTCCAGGCTCGCCGGTGGCTGCCCCTGCACGGAGGTGTTCGCAATCGCGCCCACAGCCAGCAACTGATACGTCACCGATGCGCTTGGAAACAACGTTGCATTCGACTGTCGGTTGTTGAAGATCAGTCTCCAGTTTCCACCAAACTGAAAGTTGTGATTCCCCTTTGTCCACGTCAGGTCGTCCACAAAATTATGCGTGGGCACCGAGATAATCTGCGACGTGAACCCGGATGCCTTCAGCGTCGATATACCCTGGAAAGTTACATACGGCCCGTTCGTAACGCCGTTGTTGGTGTAGCTCTGATGGACAAGTCCGTACCGGAAGTTGTTCACCAGCGAGGGCGAGATCGTCCAGATATCGCCCGCGGCCAATCCTTTCGTATCGTCGGTTAGCAGATACGACGGCGGCTGACCAGGAAACTGCTCTGTCCCGCTGATGTGATCCTCCTGATAATTCCCTCTCAGATACAGCCTGTGCCGCTCAGTAGGCGCATAATCAAACTTCAGAATTGCCGTATTGAAGCTTTGCGGCGAAGGAGACGCAAACGTATATCCGAACAGGTTGTAGCCATCGCTCGGCGTTCGGCTGTTCGGCATCGGCAACTGCGCATAATAGGCCTCTGCCGCCGGATTCACGCCCGGCCCCAGCGGACACGTCCCGTTCCCGGAGCAGTTCGGGTCCATCGATGCAATCTGCTGCGGGTCCAGCGTCTCCGTCCCTCCTCCAGTCACATACGTCAGGTCTCCATTGCGAAACGCCGCGCCCGGCACCGACTGCGTAATCTGTTGACTCTCCGCCGACCGCTGCCCTTCGTACGCAAAGAAGTAGAACAGCTTATCCCGCTTGATTGGCCCGCCCAGCGAAGTTCCAAAGGTATTGCGCAGATACTTCGGCGGAATATTCGGCAACCCCGACGCCGCCTGTGCCTGCTTGTTAAACCAGTCGTTGGCCACCGTGTTCGTCGGGCGATAGTACTCATACAGGCTGCCGTGAATCTTGTTCGTTCCGCTGCGCGTCACCAGCGCCACCTGTGCGCCGGACGAACGCCCGGAATCCGCATTCGCATTCGTCGTCACAACGCGAAACTCCTCTACGGAGTCGCGTGTGGAACGTAGAACGCCGCTGAAGGCGTAGCCCTTGTTCTGGTCGTTGTCGTCCACACCATCCAGCGTCACGTTGCTCTGGTCGCTGCGCGCTCCGTCCACCGCACCGCTTCTGCTGTCCGTATCCTGCTGCGCCGGTGTCTTGTCACCGAGAAACAGCACGCCAGCCTGCAAACTCAGCAGGTCCAGCACGTCGTTGCCTTCAAACGGCAACGCCTGGATCTGTTGTGTGTCGAAAGGCGTACCCACGGTTGCATCGGTGGTATTCAACACTTCAGCAGCGCCGTTCACCTCCACCGTATCCACACTGGCAGTGACCGTCATCTTCACATTAATGCTTCGTGGCTGGTTGACCAGCAACTGCACCTTGAGCTTCTGCTCACCAAAACCCGGTGCCTGGGCATCAATCTGATACGTGCCTGGAGCAATCTGCTCAAAATCGTATTCGCCGTGGTCATTGGTCACGCGCCTGGCGGTAAATCCGGTTTGAGGCTCGATCAGCGTCACCGTCGCCCCGGCAATTACAGCACCGCTGGGATCATTCAGGATCCCCTTCACAGCCGTAACTGCAGTTTGAGCCAGTAGGGAAGCCGGCATCAGAATTACGCCACTCAAGAGAATTGTCAGTTTGCGATACCACTTCATCCAGTGCAGCCTCCAGAAAGAAAATCGAAAAAGGAATTATGGAAAGAAAATGAGTAGGGACTTCCGTCGCAGCCTGAGCCGCGTTTTATGAATACACTTCCAGCGAGCATCCTCAGCGAAATGGATGCAAATGTACTTCAGCGAGGGTTGTCGCAGAAGACCTGATGTTGGAATAGGAACTGCGGTGTGTGTAATGAGCGTTACACAACAGTGACGGTGGGTCTATAGGAATAAAGAATTCCGATAGGCGTCACAACTGTGGTTTATGCCTCTGTTCTTTATCCTGCGCTACAAACGAAAAGCTGAGCACGAAAACTCATGCTCAGCTTCGACTCTCAGAAAAGTCAGTATCTGCGAAATCGATCACGGTTTGGGCGCATCGCAAGGAACATCTGCCGTGTGATCCCACTTGCGTTTTGCTTCGCATCTCTGTGTTGCCTGGAAGACCGCATTTGTCCTGGCACTCAGCGCCTGGCTCGTGGGCGCAGTTGGCCAAATCGTAAAGTCCGCCATGGCAAGCCGACGTGGAACTCCATGCAACGACTTCAATCCTGCCTCCAGAGCAAGCAGATCCCCGTAGCTCAACTGCAGCCTGTGCTCCTGCGGATGATAGATCGTTCCGATCGGATAATCCAGAAACGGTGTGCTGGACTCTTCAATGTGATTCCCAAGCACGTATGCCACCGGCTTGTCTGCGACAAATGCAATCAGACGTTCGGTGCTGGCCTGAAACTCAGCCATGTCGTGTACATAGAGCCGACCTGGATAAAGACTGTCTCCCGTCAGCAGGATTCCTGTTCTTCGGTCGTAGAGTGCGATACTCACCACGTCGTGACCGGGGATAGGTACGATCATCTCCACACGACCACCCAGGTCAATCTGTCCAACATCCTTCGGCCAGTTTGTGATGCCAAAAGCTTTCTGCTCAGCGACCTGATTTGCCGCCACGAACTCAATCGGCATTGCCGGATCATGCAACGCCTGTACCGCAGCGTCGCCCCATGTATGGTCCTCATGCGAGTGCGAATGCATCACCACAAGGGAAATACTGCTGCGGTGATTTCGCTCCAGCCATGCATGCACCACACGCTGCAGCGTTGGAACCAAATCTCCGTTTCTGGATCCTGTATCCCACAGCAGCGCCCTGTCCCTGCCGAAGATCAGGTAGAGAAACGGCATCTCGAAGTCGGTGCATCCAGACTGTCGCAGCACAAAGAACTCCGGGTTGTATTCATGCACCTGCCACTCTGGCATCTCCATGCACTTTGGTCCTCCGGTGGACCAGTGCTCGGGAATTGAGCCGCCTTCGAGGTCGCCACCATTAGGCTCGGCAAACTGAGCGCGAGCAGGTCGAGCAAAGCCAATCAACACGGCAATGCACAATAGAACCGTGCCGAACAGGGCAGGGAATTGGTTCTTTCGCATTCATTATCTCCTTGCATGAGTAACTGTATTTTCTGCACAAAAAAACAAAGCGTCCGCATAGGCTGCGGACGCAGAGTGAATGGGATTCGCTCAGGCCAGCAACTCGTGAATCACGTTCCCGGAAACATCTGTTAGCCGATAATCGCGGCCGCTGTAGCGATACGTAAGCTTCGTGTGGTCAATCCCAAGCTGATACAGAATCGTCGCATGAATATCGTGCACATGGACAGGATTCTCAATTGCCTTCCACCCGAAGTCATCGGTCTTGCCGTAGGTAAATCCACGCTTGAAGCCACCACCGGCAATCCACATCGTGAAGCCGTGCGGATTGTGATCGCGTCCGTTGTGCGTTTGTCCACCATTGAAGCCGCTTCCCAGCTCTACAACGGGCGTTCTTCCAAACTCGCTCCCGGCCACGATGATGGTTTCGTCCAGCAGTCCGCGGTGCTTCAAATCCTGAATCAGTGCGGCAAACGGCTGATCCGAATCCTTGGCTGTCTTCCGATGCATTTCAATGTCAAAATGGTGATCCCAGGGATCGCCCTTTGCATAGTAGACCTGCACCACGCGCACACCGCGCTCAATCAACCTTGCCGCAGTCAGGCATCCTTGCGCCGTGCTGCCTTCGCCGTACATTTTCAGCACTGCGGGACTTTCCTTGCGGATGTCAAAGACATCCGGTGCCTCGGTCTGCATCCGGTATGCCGTTTCCATGGAACCAATGGTGGCTTCCAGTTGTGCGTCATGCGCTCCATCGTCGGCAGTGCGCATGTTCATCTCGTCCAACTGCTTCAATACATCCAGTTCCTTGCGTTGCGCCTTAAGGTCAAAGCGATCATTGTGCACATTTGCAATCAGCTTTTGAGGGTCAAAGCCCATCTTCTCTACGCGGTCTGAAACATAGGTTCCCTGATGCATGGCCGGCAAAAAAGCGGAACCCCACAGCGGTGGCCCTACTGTGGTGGGCACGTCTGGGCAAAGAACCACAAATCCTGGCAGATTGCGATTCTCCGTACCCAGTCCATAGGTTAACCACGACCCCATCGATGGCCGTCCGGCAAAATTGGCACCGGTATTCATCATCAGCAGGGCGGGCTCATGATTCGGAATCTCGGTGTACACCGACTGCACAAAGCACATGTCGTCCACGCACTTGCCCAGATGAGGAAAAATCTCGCTCACCCACTTACCGCTTTGTCCATAGCGCTGGAAGTGGAAGGGAGACTGCATCAGTGAACCGGTTTTGCGTTCATGCTGCAGTTCACCACCCGGCATTGGCTTCCCATTGTATTTTGCCAGCATCGGCTTGTAGTCGAAGCTGTCTACCTGCGAAAGTCCACCGTTCATGAAGAGGAAGATGACGTGCTTTGCCTTAGGCTTCATTCCGGGGATCATCCAGCTTTTCTTGTCTTCTTCGGCACGTGCAATTGTGTCGCCAAGCAGACTTGCCAGGGATAACATGCCGAATCCTGCTCCCATGCGGCACAGCGCTTCGCGTCGTGTCATTGGTTGTCCAGTTCCTGCTCCTCGCAGCATTGCTGCCTCCTTTGGTTATGGCCGTGATTGTGTTGCACCGCTCCACGTGCCTCGCGCTGCCTTAGTCAACAAATAAAAACTCATTGGAACTCAGCAGAATTCGTGCAAACTGTTTCCATGCAGTAATGGGTTCTCCCACCACCGCGTATCCTGCCTTTTCCGGTGTTGTATGCAGGAATTCCAGCGCCAGTTTCATCTCTGCTTCACTGGGCTTGCGTTGATACACGTACTCGTACATGCGTATCACCTTCATGCGTTCGTCTGGTTCACTCTCCACCCGGTCTGCAAGCACTCCAGCTTGCTTGAAGATGAATGGATTATTCATGAAGTAGAGTTGCTGCAAGGGAACATTGCTGGAGAATCGCTGTTCTGCAGTAAAGCTTGGATTCGGAAAGTCGAAGACCTGCAGATAATTGTTAAGCCGGAAGCGACTCACCTTGCAGTACACCGTGCGTACTGTGTTGTCAGCCCCAAATGGCTCCGACGGTCCGGAATCCTTCTTCCAGTTCAGATCTCCGGCCACTTCCAGTGCGGAATCCCGGAGTTGCTCGGCATCCAGTCGCTGGCGGCTGAAGTGGGAGTAAAGCCGATTGGCTCCGTCCTTGTCGCGCGCTTCGGCAGATTCCTCAGCACTCGTTTGATAGACCGCGGAGAGCAGAATCTCCCGCTGCAGTTTCTTGATGGAATATCCTTCCTGCACAAAGTTGTATGCAAGATAGTTCAGCAACGGTTCATTACTCGGCGCATCCCCCACCACGCCGAAGTTGTCTGGCGAATTCACAATGCCTGCTCCAAAATGCCACTTCCACACGCGATTCACAATCACCCGCGCGGCCAGCGGACTACGAACAATATCGTTGGCCAGATCGAGCCTTCCACTGCCATCCCGATAGGGCGTTGGATCATTTGTCGTTGTGAGCACTGCCAGAAAACGCCGCGCAACAGGAGCACCCAGGGAATGTGGATTCCCGCGCACGTTTAGCCGGACATCGACGGCCTTCGGCTTGTCTGCCATGCCGTGGACGTAGGGATAGTGGGAGGGATCAAGCTGTTTTTCCAGTGCGTCAATCTCTGCCTGTTCACCTTCCATGTAGCTTTCAATTGCTGGCCCCAGGCGACTTTCCAGTTCCCATCCATGGAAGACCAGTACACCGGGCTTGAAACGTGTCTCCTGATCTCCAGCACGTGACACAAAAACATCGGAGTACAGCTTTGCCTCGTCCACCGGGAGAGCCTTCAGTTCCAGTTGGCATCCCGGGCAGAACTGGTCAAAGGTTTCAAACTCGTTCGGCTTGGCATCCCGCACAAAACGGTGCTTGGGCACATTGTTTTTCACTCGAATGATTTCATTAGCGTCTTCAATCGCGCGTTCCCGATCCCGGATGGAGAGCAGAGTTTTTTGGAATCCCTCGGCCAGAATCTTTGCCTGGGCTTCGCTGCCGCCATTGTCGGCAACCATCGCTTTCCAATCCTTCAGATACGGATACTGCATGGGGCCACCCAGATAGCTGGTCCAGCGTCGGAGCACTTCAGTATCCAGTTTGGCTTCGCTCGCTGCCTGCTCCACGGTCTTCTGTGGCTTGCCCATCACCTGCCAGGCAGCTTCCATGTACTTTGCAGTCTGTGCCGCCAGCGCATCCGTCAGCGCGCGAGAGGCCGCCTGCGTATAGTCCTGCATCGCAATCTGCTTCTGTTCCAGCTTCTTTTCCGTAGCCTGCCACTCTGCCGCCTGTGCCGCAGATACTACCGGATATTCGTGATACGTTGAGCTGGCAAAGATACCCACCATGGCGTAGTAGTCGCGCTGGGTGATGGGATCGTACTTGTGGTTATGGCAGCGCGCACAGGCTACGGTTAGTCCCAGCAACCCACGGGACACGGCATCCACGCGCTCATTCCGTTCATCGGCACGCCCCTGAATTGGCTCTGCCTGATCCCATACCCAGGGCCCTGCTCCCAGGTACGTCGTCGCCGTTAGATTCGCATCCCGCTGCTCGGTGGTCTTGGCTGGAAGCTGATCTCCTGCCAACTGCATCCGCACAAACTGGTCATAGGGAATATCCTGATTGAACGCGGTGATCACCCAGTCGCGATAGCGGTATGCCCCCTCAAATGGCATATACCCTCGTCCCTTCGGATCCAGTCCACGGACATCGTCCTCTGAGTAGCGGGCTACATCCAGCCAGTGCCGCCCCCAACGCTGTCCATAGCGCGGAGAGGCCAGCAGTCTGTCCACCACCTTCGCCCATGCCTGCGGGCTTCGATCCTGCTCAAAGGCATTCACCTCTGCCAGTGTCGGCGGAACTCCCCACATATCCAGGGTGGCGCGACGAATCAACGTCCGCCGGTCGGCAGGCGCTGCCGGATGCAGTCCTGCCTCCAGCATCTTTTCCAGCACAAAGCGATCGATGGGAGTTTTGGCCCAGTGTGACCATTTCGCATCGTGAATCTGCGGCAGAGCTACAGGCTTCAGGGGCTGGAAGGACCAGAACTTTCGCTGTTCCTCCGTAATCACGCCCGTCGTGGCAGTGGAGGAAATCGTCATCCCCGGCGTGTTTTTCGGCCACACGGCACCACGTCGTACCCACTCTTTCAAATCAGCAATTTGTTGCGCGGTCAGATGTCCGCCCTTGGGCATCTTCAGCGCGGTGGTTTGCTCCACGGCGGTAATCATCAGACTCTTGTCCGGCTGCCCCGGTACCATTGCCGCACCGTGAAACCCACCTTTCAGCATGGCTTCGCGCGTGTTCAGTGCCAGTCCGCCGTTGTCGCCATCCGTATGGCAGCTCAGACATTTGTCAGCCAGGATGGGACGAATCCGAGTCTCGAAGAAATCCGTATCGGAGATTGCGCCGGGCGCCGGTTCGCTCACGCGTGTCAGTCGTGCCACGCCACCAGAATCGCTCGTTGCAACGACTGCAGCAAGGACAGACTTGCCCGGAGAAGGGGATGCGTTTGCTGCTGTGGTCACAGGCGTAGCATCGCTATCGTCATCCTGCATCTGCGGCAGGTCCTTGCCCTTAGCGCCTGCCTGAATCCATGCCACCAGTGTGGCAACTTGATCGTCGCTCAGCGCGTGGCGCGGCGGCATTTTCAGCGGTCCCAATCTGCGTATCGCCTGCACCAGCAGACTGGCATCGGCATTCCCCGCCACAATCGCCTTCCCGTGTCTGCCTCCCTGCAGGATGGCGCTATAGCTGTCCAGTCGTAACCCTCCGGATGCAGAATCCGCATGGCAGCCATTGCACTGGTCATCCAGTAGCGGCTGCACCTTCTGCGTGTAGTACTCCACTGTACCTGCCGAAGCTTGTGCACGTACGGCAGTCGTGGGTCCCAGCGACAGCATCAATGCTGCTGTTGACCCGGCCACTACCATCCCTGCTGTTGCGATTGTCAGCTTCTTCATTCGCCCCCGTCTCCTCGTCGTGGCATCTGCTGCACGGAAGCGCCGACGTTCGACTCGACCTCACGGAACGCAAGCTGCTTCACGTGTTCATGGAGCTGCTCAAATTCCCGCGTTCTGCGCCGCAGCGCAAGTGGTTCCCCGGTATGGGGGATCTGCAAGTCCAGCAGCACATTGCTCTCTGTTTCACCTTCCACGTGAGGGCGCAAAACCAGCAGGCGAGTGGCCAGCAGCAGCGCTTCGCTGGTGTTGTGTGTCACAAACAGCACGGTAGGCCGCGTCTCCTGCCACACGTCCTTCAGTTGCTGCTGCAGGCTTGCGCGTGTCGAGGGATCGAGAGCACTGAAGGCCTCATCCATCAGCAGTACCGGCGGTCGCATCAGCAGAGCCTGGGCAATGGCCACCCGCTGCTGCATTCCGCCGGAAAGCTGCAGCGGATATTTGTTGAAGTCGGTGCTTTTCAGGCCCATTCGCAGCAGCATCTGCATGGCCTCGGCGCGTAACTCCTGCCGAAATCTCCAGAAGTGGGGCTGCAGCCGCCCCAACCATCCGGAGCAGGCATTCTCAGGCCCAAACATCAGGTTCTGCATCACCGTACGATCGGGAAACAGTGCGTATTTCTGTGGTACGTAGCCGCATCGTGCATCAATTCGGCTGACTGGCTTTCCGTCCACAACCACAGCACCTTCGGTTGGAAACTCCTGGCCTAGAACCATGCGCAGCAGCGTGCTTTTTCCGCAGCCTGTTTCGCCCAGCACGGCTACAAATTCGCCGGCTCGAATCTCCAGATTCAGTTTCTGCAGCACGGTTTTCGTGGCACCACCCTTCAGTGCATAGCGCACAGAGACATCGCGCAGTGCGATCTCTGTCTCCGTTGCCGCGCGCTTCGGCATTACGCGCTGTCTGCTGCGTCTTTCCGTCGCGGTCAATACCATGGATGCAGCCTCCGGTTAAGCATGCGCAGAGCGCCGTCAAGAATAAAAAGCAGCAATGCCACCCAAAGCAGATACGGCAGGATAATGTCCATTCCCATATGTCGCCGCATCAATGCGATCCGGTATGCCAGTCCGTCGGTGGAGGCAATCATCTCCCCGGCAAACAGAAACAAAGCCAGTGGTTTCAGATTTAGCCGAACACTGTTCAGCACCTGCGGCAGAATCTGCTTCAGTACCACGCGATACGCCACATCCCAGTTCGAAGAACGCAGCGTGAATGCCTTCACCACCTGCTCTCTGGGCACGGCACGCGCCAGGTTATAGGTGTCCAGCAGCAGTGTGGGGCCAACCCCGATCACCATCAGCATGATCTTTGACCATTGATCGATCCCAAATACGATAAAGAGGATTGGCAGCAGAGACAGTGCCACAATCTTGTCAAAGAAGAGGAAGAAGCGTAGGAACATGGACTCAGCCAGTGGAAAAACAGCCATATGCAGTCCAAGCAGAATTGCGGGCACCATCAGCAGCAGGCTGATGCCAAACCGCTTGGAACTGGCTACCGTGTCCTTCCACAGCATTCCGTGTGTAATCTTCTGCCATGTACTGGCTCCATCGTCCAGAGGATCGTCTTCTTCTGGTTGCTCCATCACGGCGCTGTGAACGCCAGCCATCAGCTGTGCGCCGGTCGGCATCACCCGATCATCGGGATTCTCCCGATGCCGCGCAACGGAAACCTGTAGATAGAGGGCCACGCCCAAGGCAAACAGCACCCACGAAAGCGTCTGTGTCCACACTCGCTTGGGACGCCCCTGAATATCGGCCAGCTCCATCCATCCACTCATCGCGCTCATCGTCTGCTCCTCACAGCTTGCCTGTTTCTGCCAGCTTCATGTAGGTATCGTCCACGCGCAGTCGCACTCGGTCGCGACGCCCCTGTACGGTCCCATCCGGATAGCGAATCGCCACGTCCTCCGCAGAGTGAGTGGACTCTCCCAGCAGGGCATGGCGAAAGCAGAACTGCCGCACCAGGTCCATCTTCTGTTTCAACTCACTGCTGTCGGCAAACTGCACGGCCATCTGCGGCGTGGC
This sequence comes from Acidobacteriota bacterium, assembly GCA_021809235.1. Taxonomy (GTDB): domain Bacteria; phylum Acidobacteriota; class Terriglobia; order Terriglobales; family Acidobacteriaceae; genus Acidicapsa. Next base: position 5,258 of record JAKBAG010000030.1, on the reverse strand, counting down.
AAACAAGTGTGTTGTCTTGAGCTGGTCCTTGTAGGAGGCCACCGAATCCTCCGAGGCAGCTGCACTGCCGGCAATGGCGGCGCCGTTGCCGGCGGCCAGTTGCGCTACAGTCTCGTACCACGCTCCGGCAATCGCCTTGGCAAACCGAACACCGGAGCCATCCGGACGATTCAGCACCTCGGTGCGCACCACCAGCAGATCCAGAATCTCGCCCGGAATGCGCGAGGAATCAAACAGCGAGCGCACGCTATGATCCTGCGCCAGAATCTCGGAGACGAGCGGCTTCCACGTTACGGCCACCAGGTTCCCGCGATTGCCCAGATACGCACCCACCAGATCGGAGTCGCTGGTGTTCACCAGTCGCATCCGTCCGGCCTGCGCTCCCAGCCCGTTTATCTCCATCGCCCTCTCCAGCAGATACTCGGAGACCGTCTTCTGTACCAGCAGAATCCGCTTGCCCGGCAGTTGCGCCAGCGTCAATCCATTGCGCGCCAGCACGGCATCGTTTCCATTCGAGTAGTCGCCCACGATCAGCGCCGTGGAGTCTACGCCAGCCGCCGCCGGCATATCCAGCGCTTCCATGTTGGTCATCGTGCAGGCATCAATGTTCTTGCCCACAAAGGCATCCAGCGAAGCCGCATAGTCAAACCGCTGTACCTTGATGACAACCCCGTACTTGTCTGCCCAGCGCTTCAGGATTCCGGACCGAGCCATGTAGAAATAGGGATTCCAACCCGCGTAAACAGACCAGCCCACCGTAAACGTTGGCGCTGCCTGCGCAGCAGGCAGCATGGCGCCGCACAGCAGAACCGCCATAGCAGCAGACATCACACGCGCCCATCCCGGTCCAGTCGCAGTGTGTCGATTGACCTGCCTGCCGGGATTGCCTCGTGATGGAATCGAATCCGTGTTTCTGTCTGCGGTACTTCCACCCAGAAAAAACTGCTGCCAGCGCGCGAAATTGGACCTCATGGACTCAAGATACCCGCAGGTCAACTCCGCTCAGCCATGTATCAATTTCATTGATGGACTGCATAAGGAAAACCAGCCGACCGGCCGACTCCTGACCCTGCAGGTGTGCATCAGCCGGGAAGCGATTTCCCGGATCGACGTCCAGACCAGGGATGGTTGCGGAATCCTCTGGTCGCCCGGAGTGCATCGAGGAATGAAATCGCGGAAAGGATGGAGCGCCGAGCTATGGCGCTCCGATTGAGATGCCAGGGATGACAGAGACGGGAGAGATCGCCCCCCAGCCATTCGAGTCGCCGAGAGGCTCGCAATGCTATCCGCCCCTGTAGCGGGAACAGACCCTAGTGAATCAGCTTGAGGTCTGCCTGCAGCTGGTCCAGATCAAAACCAACCGGAGAGCCCTTCTTTTCCAGCCAGTCTGCGGCCAGCAGCACATACGCCTCATCCACGTACGCATTCCAGAAGGCCAGCGTCATCGTCTTCAGCATGCCCCAGGTGATACAGGTGAAGCCCTTCTGGTCATAGCCCACCACGTAGACACAATGCCCCCCCCAACTGCCGGCCTGGCTCTCTGGTCCTCCATTGGGCACCACATCCCAGATATCCTGCGTCTTGGCCGTATTGGGCAGATTCAAGCCGATGTACATGCCGCCAAAGAGATGCATGGCCTGTCGCACCTCCTCAAGGTTGGTCCAGGCCGCTTCGGTATAGGCAAGCAGCCGGTGCTTGTCAAAACCCTGTTTCTGCCAGTTTTTCAGGACATCCATCTCGACGCCACCGGTGTCGGTGGCCGGATTCCCCGGCTGATAACCATCCCAGGTCTCGTAGTAGTTCAGAATGACCGGATCGGGAACTGTGACCATGGAGCCGGTATTCATGGTCCACACCTGAACGGCATGCGCTGCACCGGCAATGGTGCAATCGCCCAGCTTGTCATTCAGCATCAGGCCCCACTCCGTCAGCCCTTTGCTCCAGTCCACAACCGGTGGTGCAGGCGGCAGCGTTGGCTTCACGTAACGGGATAGCTTGAGTGTGCGGCTGTCGGATTTGACAGCTTTTCGGCCCAGTTTCATCCGGGAATGGTCAACCATGGTTCCTCCTGCAGTTGCCGACTATCGCACAACCGGCCGCATGCTGACCAGCATACCTAAGCCGGAGCCGGTTATGTTACCCGCGCTGCTTTGGTTGTTCGATTTGTGCCCTGCTGCGTGAATTTTTCTCCATTCGGCAGAACGAGTCGCAAAGCCGAGATTAGAATAGCCAGACGGAGGTTGCGCCTGTATGTTTCGTGCTCTGTCTGGAATCGTGATCGGGGTTTTGCTGTGCCCAGTGCTTCTCTACGTCTGGTTTACCCGGGGCAATCCGCCGGTTGCCGTTGCCGACCCTCCACTCCCCTTTGAACGCCAGATCACGCATATCCCGCTGCATGCTCGCATTGATCGCGAGATGCCCAAGTCCGTGCCTGTACAGGCCACGGCGGAAACCTTCATTGCCGGAGCGCACATTTATCGCGAACAGTGTGCCTTCTGCCATGGGGTGTACGGCAGCCCGTCCACCGTGGGCGCACACATGTTCCCCCATGTGCCGCAACTCTGGCAGTCGCATCGCGACGGCGTAGTCGGCGTCAGCGACGATCCGGCAGGAGAAACCTACTGGAAGGTGGCCAACGGTATCCGACTCACTGGAATGCCGGCCTATGACAAGATCCTGACTGAGACGCAGATGTGGCAGGTGAGTGTGCTTCTGGCCAACGCTGACAAGCCGCTGCCGCCGGAGGCGCTCACGCTGCTGAAGACGCCGCTGTCCTATGATGTGCCGGCGCCGGTTGCGCTGCCTGCCATGCCGCCCAAACCCATGCGCTAGCCGCCCAGGCTCGCAAACCTGACCGGAGGCCGACACCCTGAGCCGACGCATCCTCATCGCGATTGCGGTTCTGGCCTGCGTCGGCCTTGTCGGCCTTTGGCATCGCGCCTTGCCAGCGGGAAAAGCTCCGGCTGGAATACCCCAGAGTTCATCGTCCCCGGTGCTGGCGGACGATCCGGCGCATCCGGCCAGTGCAAGCCACTGGGTGGATACGCGACTCTACTTCGAGCTGGGACCCTACGCCGCGGCAGGGATTCCCAGGCTTGCCGATGGTCATCGCCATTGGCCCGTCTCAGAGGCTGACTGGCACGGGTTTCTGGACCGCGAAGTCACGCCACGCTTTCCGGACGGCCTGAGCGTGCAGGATGTGTATGGCCAGTGGAAGGGCGTCCACGATGCGGTGCCGAATCGCGCTCGCTCCAAGGTGCTGCTGATCGACTATCCGGATACGGCAGCGAATCGGTCCCGCATCCTTGCCATTCGCAGCGCTTGGAAGCAGTGGACGGGTGAACAGTCGGTGTTGCAGGTGACGATTCCGGCAGAGGTGTCCTTCTGACTGAGGATTCTCTGGCTCCGGCTTCCGGCCGCTTTCGCGCCTGTTTTCAGCAGTGGAATCCGACGCTACAGCAACTGAGGCAGCAACTCTTCCAGCGCACGCCCGCGATGGCTGAGTGAAAGCTTGACGGCAGGGTCCAGATCAGCCATGGTCTGATCGAGTTCCGGCAGATAGAAGAGCGGATCATAGCCGAATCCGCCCGTTCCGTGCGGCGCTTCCAGAATCACACCCTCGACCGATCCGGCTGCGGTAGCTAGCACTCGGCCGCTACGCGCCGCCGCCAGTACGCACTGGTAACGCGCGGTGCGCTGGGTGATCCCCTCCAGTTTCTGCAGTAGAACGATATTGTTCCATACATCGGTATTGTCGTTGGCGTCCGGGGAATCCACCAATCCGCTATCGGCGGCAAATCGTGCCGAGCGAATTCCCGGAGCGCCCTGCAGGGCATCCACCTCAAGACCGGAGTCGTCGGCGATCACAATCTGGCCGGGTGCAAACTGACTGTAATAGATGGCCTTGAGAATGGCGTTTTCCTCAAAGCTGGCACCATCCTCGGCGGGAGCCGGAATGGTCCGCAACGCTGGCAGCACGTCGATACGTACCAACTCATCGTTAGCGGCCAGGCGGAACTCTTCCAGTTTTCCAGCATTGCTGGAGGCGACGAGCAGTTGCAGCATACAGGCAGTGTACCGCGAGCAATGCTTCCTTCTGACTCCGGTTGAGGGAGTTTTGCCGGGGATGTGCCGCGTGGGATGGATGGTCCGGGATTCGGAGGAATTGCGGTGGAAATGTCGCGTCCCGGGTCGACTCAATGCGCAATCAGATATACGCCGATACAGACCAGTACGGCAGCCACCCATCGTCGGCGATCCACGTTTTCATGCAGGAATAGTTTGGCCGCAATGGCATTGGTGACCAGCGTGAGCGATGCCGATGCCGGTGCAGCCAGGCTCAGGTCCAGATGGTTGAGCGCAAACAGAAGGGCAAAAAAGGCAAGAGCCAGAAACGTGACACCGGCAAAGAACAGCGGACAGGTCAGTACGGCGCGAATCGCTCCGCGCAGCCCGCTCCGGGCGCGAATCGCATCCAGATCTCCTATGGACTGCATGGCTGCAGCCGTAAGCACCTCCCCGATGGTGGAGGTGATGGAGACGGTTACGATCATGGCAGTAGCGGCCCAGAACCCCACGCCGGCCGGCAGTTGCACCGCAGCGATCATGAACTGCCTCCTGGCTTGTCCTCGGTGAGCGATGGACCCTGGGCAACAAAGCCCACGCCGAGGGTGATCAGCAGAATTCCGGCCCATCGGGCAAGCGAAATATGCTCATGCAGCCAGAAGCGGCCAAGCAAAGCAATCAGGACATAGCCGAAGGCTGTGGTTGGCAGCACATAGGTCAGGTCTGCCCAGGAAAGCGCGGTCAGGTAACAGCCGAAGAAGGCAATCAGCAGCAGGATGCCGCCGGCGATCCAGGGCGTAAAGACGGCATGGAGCAAGGTCAGCGGGTGGCCAACAGAGATGGGCGGCAGGGCGCTCATGCCACGAGAGAGACAACTGTCTCCCAGCGGCGCGCAAAGCGCCACCAGCAGCAGAATCAGATACTGGCTGGGCTTCAGACGCGGATGGGGCATGCTGCTTTCTCGTCGGGCGGTGCCGGACTCTGCATAGGAAGTTGCCTACCGGAAAGATCGGGGTTTGCCGAATAGCTTGTGCGCCCGGCAAACCCCGATCAGGACTGGAATGGGATAAGGATCAGGCACTGGCCGGGTTCGGCGTCTTGCCTTGCAGCTTCTTGGCTTCCTTGACCATGCGATTCCGCTCGGCACGCAGCTTGAGGAAGGACTTGGCCTCCACATACAGCCGGGGCAGGTC
>JAKBAG010000266.1 GCA_021809235.1 Acidobacteriota bacterium | reverse complement strand
CGCAGGCGGCGGTGGATGCGGCGCGCGCCGCCGGGCAGCCGGTGTTTGTGGACTTTACGGCAAGCTGGTGCCTGAGCTGCCAGGTGAACGAGCGCGTGGCACTGCGGACCGATGCGGTGCAGCAGGCCTTTGCGGCCAGGCATGTGGCGCTGTTCAAGGCGGACTGGACGGCGCACGATGATGCGATTACGCAGGCGCTGGCCGGGCTGGGACGCAGCGGCGTGCCGACCTATGTGCTCTATGCGCCGGGCGCGGGGCGACCGGGGACGGTGCTGCCGGAGGTGCTGACGCCGGGCATTGTGCTGGATGCGCTGAAGTCGCTGCCGTAGGGGCGGATGAGCCGCAATGAAGCAGGAATATTTGTGCGGACGGTCGCCGCCTGGACCGTCCGCCTTTTACTATGGTCCCATCCTGCTGGAGCCTCGCTGAAACCTCGCTGGAGCCGTGGTCGTTGCGATGCAAGATGACAGCATCTGTGTGAGGTAAAACGATGCGTATTGCAAGCCCTGGTCATGCGGTCTTTGCGGCAAGCACGTTCGTTCTAGGCTTACTGGGCTTCATGAATCGGGATTACGCAGCCTTCGGACATCCGATATCGAATTTTGTTCCCGCACATCCTCTCCTGGGCTATTTCTGCGCGGTCTACCTGATGGCGTGTGGCGTGGGCCTGCTCTGGCGAAGGACAGCGATAACCGCGGCTCGGGCGCTGTTCGCTTATTTCCTTTTTTGGTCGCTGCTGGTGAGTCTTCCTGACATTATCCGTGTACACGCCTCATTTGGTGCCTGGTATAACCTTGCCGAGCCTGCAGTCCTGTTGGCGGCTGCGTGGGTTTTGTATGCTTGGTTTGCCCCGGACTGGGATCGGCGCCACCTTCGTTTTGTCACCGGGATTCAAGGCGTTCGGGCTGCGCAGGTGCTTTTTGGTTTGGCGATGATTTACTTCGGCCTGGGTCACTTCGTTTTTCTGAAAGCGACAGTTGCGGATGTGCCCCAGTGGCTACCGTGGCCTGATCTTTGGGCCTGTTTCACCGGGTCCACCTTTATCGCAGCAGGCGTGGCCATTGTCATCCGAGTGTGGGCACCTTTGGCGGCCGCACTTTCAGCGGTACAGATTGGCTTGTTTTTCCTGCTTGTATGGTTTCCGGCAATCGTCAGGACCGGAGCCATAAGCCCTTTCCACTGGGGCGAGACGATCTCGACGGCGGCATTGATGGTGGGTGCCTGGATGATCGCAGACTCCTATCGTGTCATGCTGCCGCTTGCGTCGAATGCAGACTCCCGGCACAATCTCTGAATTTATCCAAGAAGCCGCCTGACGTATGTTGCAACGCAAACTTTCGTCCGGGAATACGCTCCGAAGTTACCGGCCAGGCCTTTGATAAGACTTATGGCACGGACCGACGCAGGCGGCGGAGTTCTTCCAGGCGCTGGGCAAGCTGTTTTTCGCGGCCCTCCTGGGTGGGCTGATAGTAGCGGCGACCGAGCAGCGATGGAGGCAGGCAGTCCATGTCGGCGACCTTGTCCGGCTCGTCGTGGGCGTAGCGGTAGCCCTTGCCGTAGTTGAGCTCCTGCATGAGGCGGGTGGGCGCGTTGCGCAGATGGAGCGGGACCGGCTCCTGACGCGTGGATTCGATATCGGCACGCGTGGCACCGTAGGCGGTGTAGACGGAGTTGGATTTGGGCACGAGCGCAAGATAAACGACGGCTTCAGCCAGCGCAAGATCGCCCTCGGGCGAGCCGAGAAACTCCATGGCCTGCCGCGCGCTGAGGGTGAGATTGAGAGCTTCAGGCGCGGCCAGACCGATGTCCTCGACGGCCATGCGGACGATGCGGCGGGCCAGGTACATGGGATCCTCGCCGGAGGCGAACATGCGCCCGAGCCAGTAGAGCGCGGCGTCGGGATCACTGTTGCGGACGCTTTTGTGCAGGGCGGAGATGAGGTTGTAGTGCTCCTCGCCGGCCTTGTCGTAGCGCAGGACGCGCTGCTGGAGGGCGTCGCGGGCGAGCTGCGGGGTGAGCGTGGAGCTGCCGGAGGCGGCGGCAAGCTGTGCAGCCACTTCGAGGGCATTGTAGGCAGCGCGACAGTCTCCGCTGGAGAATCCGGCGAGAAGCTGCAGGGCCTCGTCGGTGGCAGTGAGCTGGAGCGAGCCGAGGCCGCGGTCGGCGTCGGCCAGGGCGCGGCGCAGAAGCTGGATCTGCTCGTCTTCGGAGAGCGACTCCAGCACATAGACGCGGCAGCGCGAGAGCAGCGCGGAGATGACCTCGAAGGAGGGATTCTCCGTGGTGGCACCGATGAGACGAATGGCGCCGCGCTCGACCCAGGGCAGAAAGGCATCCTGCTGGGCCTTGTTGAAGCGGTGAATCTCATCGATGAAGAGCAGCGTGCGGGAGCCGAGACGGGCGGCATCCTCGGCGCGGGCCATGACCTCCTTGATCTCCTTCATGCCGCTGAGGACGGCGGAGTACTCGAGAAAGCTGGCCTGGGTGGCGTGGGCGACGATGCGGGCGAGACTGGTTTTGCCGACGCCGGGAGGGCCCCAGAAGATCATGGAGGCCGGATCGCCGGAGTCGATCTGGACGCGCAGCGGCTTGCCGGGAGCAAGCAGATGCTGCTGGCCTACGTACTCGTCGAGGTTACGCGGACGCATGCGCTCGGCCAGCGGCGCGGTGGCAGGCGTGGAGTGGGGAAGCGGCGCGGAGTCGAAGAGGTTCATGGCTGCACCCGTGAGCGCGATGCCTGGTAGAGCAGAATGCCGGCGGCGACGGCGGCGTTGAGGCTTTCCACCGGGCCTGGGCAGGGAATGGTGACCCGGCGCGCGCAGCGGTCGAGGACCGACTGCGGAATGCCTGCGCCCTCCGAGCCGATGACGATGGCCAGCGGTGCCGGGAATTGCTCGGGCAGCGGGGTGGCATCATGGGCCGCGGCGGCGACGGTGGGAATGGCGGCGGCAGCCAGGCGCACGAAGCAGTCCTCCACGGTGGCTGCAAGCGTGGGCAGGCGGAAGACTGCTCCGGCCGAGGCACGCATGGCCTTGGGATTCCAGGGGCTGACGGTGCCGGGCAGCAGGATGGCTCCGGCCGCGCCAAAGGCCAGTGCGGAACGGAGGATGGTGCCGAGATTGCCGGGATCCTGCACGCCGGCCAACACGACCAGAAGCGGATGCGCCGGACGCAGCAGGGCGTCCCAGTCCCAGGCAGGCTGGCGGACCAGCGCGGCGATGGGCTGCGGGGATTCGGTGGTGACGGATGCGGCAAGGACGGGCGGCGCGACGGAGAAAATCTCGGCTGCGGTGGGAAGGTTGAGTTCGCGCAGCAGGGATTCGTGGCCGGTGCCGACGAAGAGGGTTTGCAGCGGGATGGCTGCGGCGAGCGCCTCCTGCACCAGATGCAGCCCCTCCAGGGCGACGAGAGCGCCGGGACGCGCGGCAGGCTTGCGCAGCGCGGCGCGAAGCTCCTTGAGGCGCGGATTGTCCTTGCTGGTGAGGGTGCGCATGGCGGTAAAGCAGCGGCTGCTGTGATTGATTGTAGCCGGAGGATGGCAAGGAGCGAATGTGCGGCGAGGGCTGCAGGGGTGGGCGGCAAGAGCAAGGGGGCATCCGGATGGATGCCCCCTTGGGTGTGTTGGGTTGGGTGGGTGGGATTACTGGACGGTGAGGGTCTGGCTGGTGGAGGTGGACCCGTTGTACCGGTAGTCTCCGACGTAGGTGGCGGTGATGGGGTTTGCACCGGCATGCGCGTGCACGGTGACGGTGGTGGTGGCCACGCCGGAGCTGTTCAGGTTGGCCATGCCGAGCGGCACGTGGGTGTTGTCATAGAAGTAGACCGTGCCGTAGGTGATCGGGTTGCTGGTGCTGTTTTTGACCGTGGCCGTCAGCGTGAGCGAGCCTCCGTTGGCAACCGAGGTTGCGCCCAGCTGCA
>JAKBAG010000029.1 GCA_021809235.1 Acidobacteriota bacterium | reverse complement strand
CTGTCTGGGCAGCACAGCCTCGAACAAAAGCCGTGTTGCGTTTTGTGGCGATTACTGGCAGGAGGTGAATGCCAGGTTGGTTGCGACGACGGCGTAAGGGCCGGAGCCGGTGAGGGTGTAGGCGGTGGATTGCAGTTCGGTGGGCGAGCAGTCCGGAGTGCCGCCGGAGGATTGGACGAAGGCCTGTGCGTCGAGGACGTAGGCTGCGAGCGGGGCGCTCTGGGTGAGCGTGGCGCCACTGGAAGACCACGAGCCGATGTAGACGCCGCCGGAGGCCTGCTGGATGGTGTAGGCCGAGCAGTCGGTGCCGGTGGGACATGTGGTGGTGCCGGTTGAGGCTGCGGTTTCCAGAGTGAGCGTGGCCGCCTGCTGGGTGGATGTGGGTGGCAGCGGGATGGTGTAGATGGTTGAGTTGACTGTCTCCAGCGTGCTGAGCTGAATGTCGGCGATGGTGCCGGCCATGGAGCTGTTCTGCGAGGTGACGAGGCCGGTGAGGGTGGCCGTGCTGGTGGGCGCGGCTGCCGACGGCGCGTGGAGCAGGATGGTGCCGGTGGTGCTGCCGGTCGTGACGCCGGTGACGATGGATGGCGCGTAGAGGGTGCCGTCAGCGCGCGTGGCCGTGACGACGACGTCGTAGGTTCCGGCGGGCAGCGGGCAGAAGACAAAGGAGCCGTCAGAGGCGGTCATGGTGGACATGACGACGCGATCGACGCCGGTTGAGTCCTTCTGCTCAAGCGAGACGGTGGCAGCGCCGTTGATGGGGTTGCCGGTGGCCGAGTCGTAGGCGTGGCCGTTGATGGAGCTGGATGTGGTGGAGACTTCTCCGGCGTGGAGGACGGGCTTGAGTCGGAACTGGCCGTTACCTTCTTCGACGATGGAGGCGCAGGTGTTGAAGTCGATGTCGAGGTCTTCGGTCTGGCCAGCGCCGATGGTGAAGTTGCCGGAGGCGATCTGGCCGGAGGGGATTTTGATGCCGGTCTGAGCCTCACTGGAGAGCTGGAGGGTGTGTACGCTGCCGTCGGAGGTGAGGACGACGCAGTTGGCGGCGCTGCCGCAGGCGTTGTTACTGAGGCTGAGGCTGTTGTCGGCGAGGATGAGGCGGATCTGCTGGTAGGAGCCGGCCTGAAGCTCGACGTTGTCACCGAGCCTGGCGAGGAAGCACTGGTTGTTGGCCTGGCCGAGGAGGTCGATCTGCTTCGGCGCGCTGGAGAGTCCAGGGGTGAGATCGACCCAGCCGCTGGCGGAACTGGAAGCCGTGGAGCTGGTGTTGGCCTGAATGTCGGAGATGGTGACGTAGACGTGGGAGAACTGACCGTCTGGCGCCTGGCAGGTGGCCGGATCGCTGAGCGAAGTGTTGACCATGCCCATACTGGAGGCTGGGGTGGTAGCGCTGGAGCCGCCGCTGCCGCAAGCGGAGATGCAGAGCGCAAGGATGAGCAGGCCGCATGCGAAAAAAGCGGACGGCATGAAGAGTGACCTGAAGGGGAGTTTCATGGGGTGTGTCTCCTCGTGAGATTCCGGATTCTCTCGATACGGGAGAACGGAGGCACAGCCAGCGAGGAGAGCGTGAATCAGCGGAGGCTTGAAGGGCGACTGCCTCTCTGAGTAAGGAGCATAGCAGAAAAATATTTCGTGTCAACAAAGACGGATCGAGAGCACTGCGATATGGCGGGCGAGGGGTCGATTTTGCCAGGAAGCGGATGGGTATTGGCGTTAGGGGCGTTTTCCACAAGAAGCGCAAGATATTGAGCTTGCATTTTAGGTGGACCCAAGATAGTGTTGGGATGTTCATGTTCCAGGTGCTCCGGGAAAGCCGGAGTGAAAAGGGAATCCGGCGTGAATCCGGAACTGCCCCGCAGCGGTGAACGGGAACGAAACCCTGAAAAGACACTGGTGGAGTTGGGCCGGGAAGTCAGGGGAGTAGGTGGCCTGTCGAGTCCGAAGACCTGCCTGGAATGGATGGAACTGCGCCTCCGAGGGGAGAGCATGCAGAGGTGTGGCCTTCGGGCCCCCGCTGCGTTGTTGTCCCTGACAAGGAAGCGCAGCAGGGGAGATGCAGATGGCCACCATGACCGAAGCCGCACAGACGCAGACAAGCCTGTCGGAGCTGGATCCAGGATTTCCGGCGCGTGAAGAAGTTTCCGTGATGCATGTGAGGAAGCGAAGCGGCGCGCTGGAGCCGGTGGATGTAAACAAGATCGTGCGCGCCGTGGAGCGGTGCTGCGTTGGACTGTCGCATGTGGATGCGATTCGCGTGGCGTCGAAGACGATTGGCGGGCTGTACGATGGGGCGACCACCCGTGAGCTGGATGCGATCTCGATTGATACGGCAGCCGCGCTGATTGCCGAAGAGCCGCAGTATTCCCGACTGGCTGCGCGGCTGCTGCTGGGGACGATCATCAAGGAGGTGGGAGGCCAGAACCTGCACTCCTTCTCGCAGGCGATCGCCTACGGACATCAGGAAGGCGTAGTCAGTGCTGCAACGGCCGAGTTTGTGGCGCAGCACGCACGCAAGCTGAATCATGCGGTGGATGAGGGATTCTCGGATCGCTTTGAGTACTTCGGACTTCGTACGGTCTATGACCGGTACCTGCTGCGCGATCCGCTCTCGCGTCGGGTGATCGAGACTCCGCAATATTTCTTTCTGCGGGTGAGCTGCGGACTGGCCCACAGCCCGCAGGAGGCAATCGATTTCTACCGTCTGATTGCGTCGCTCGACTATATGCCTTCGTCCCCGACGCTGTTTAACTCGGGCACCAAGCATGCGCAGATGTCTTCGTGCTATTTGCATGACTCGCCGCTGGATTCGCTGGAGAGCATCTACGACACCTATAAGGATGTGGCGCTGCTGTCGAAGTTTTCCGGTGGCATTGGATTGGCGTTTCATCGGGTTCGTTCGGAGGGTTCGCTGATCCGCGCCACGAACGGGCTGTCGAATGGAATTGTGCCGTGGCTGAGGACGCTGGATGCTTCTGTGGCAGCGGTGAACCAGGGAGGCAAGCGCAAGGGTGCCTGCTGTGTGTATCTGGAGCCGTGGCATGCCGATGTGGAGTCCTTCCTGGAGCTGAAGGACAATACAGGAGACCCGGCGCGACGCACCTATAACCTGAACCTTGCGAACTGGATTCCGGATCTGTTCATGCAGCGGGTGGAAGGTGATGGCATGTGGTCGCTGTTCGACCCGAAGGATGTGCCGACGCTGCCGGATACCTACGGAGCAGAGTTCGAGAAGGCCTATGAGGCAGCCGAGGCAAGCGGTGTATGGAAGAAGCAGGTGAAGGCCCGCGATCTCTATGCACGCATGATGCGCACACTGGCCGAGACGGGCAATGGCTGGATGACCTTTAAGGATGCGACTAACCTGAAGTGCAACCAGACGGGCGAGACTGGGAATGTGGTGCATCTTTCAAATCTGTGCACGGAGATCACCGAGGTAACGTCGAAGGATCAGACGGCTGTCTGCAATCTTGGATCGATTAACCTCGGACGGCATGTGACGACGGATGAGGCAGGCAACCCGGTCTTCGACTTCGAGAAGCTGGGGCAGACGGTGCGCACTGCTATACCGATGCTGGATCGAGTGATTGATATCAACTTCTATCCGATCGAGCAGGCGGCGAGTTCGAATGTGCGCTGGCGTCCGGTTGGCCTGGGCGTGATGGGATTGCAGGATGTGTTTTTCCAGCTGCGTCTGCCTTTCGATTCTGCCGCTGCACTGCAGATTTCCACGCGGATTCAGGAGGAGATTTACTTCCATGCCTTGTCTGCGTCGGCGGAGCTGGCAGAGCAGTTTGGCGCCCACGAAACCTTTGGCCAGACACGACTGGCAAAGGGGGATCTGCAGTTTGACCTGTGGGGTGTAACGCCGAAGGATGTGGCACGATGGGATGCGCTGCGACAGAAGATTGCACGCACCGGTGTGCGCAACTCACTGGTGATTGCCGTGGCACCGACAGCGACAATTGCTTCGATTGTCGGCTGCTACGAATGCATTGAGCCACAGATATCGAATCTCTTCAAGCGCGAGACGCTCTCTGGGGAGTTTCTTCAGGTGAATCGCTATCTGATTGAAGATTTGAAGCAGCGAGGTCTGTGGAACGACACGATCCGCATGCGACTGAAGCTGGGCGAAGGATCGGTGCAGGGAATCGAGGAGCTTCCTGAGGATCTGAAGCTGCTGTATCGCACGGTGTGGGAGATTCCGATGCGTGGGCTGATCGATATGGCCGCGGCGCGTGGTGCCTTTATTGATCAGGCGCAGTCTCTGAATCTCTTTGTGGAGTCGCCGACGATCGGCAAGCTGTCTTCCATGTATATGTATGCGTGGAAGAAAGGACTGAAGACGACCTATTACCTGCGATCGCGCCCGGCGACGAAGATTGCCAAGACAACGGTCCAGGGCGCAGCGGCACGGAATCCAGTGAGTCCGCAGAATGCGATTGCCTGCTCGTTGGAAAATCCGGAGTCCTGCGAAGCCTGTCAGTAGGCTGCACGATGGAACAAGAGAAAAGAGGAGAGAAGAGATGGCAACTGCTGATTTGACGGTACCGGCGCGACGGAGTTCGGTGGCACCACCGGAGCATATTCTCGATCCGGGACTGTGCCTGACGCTGCGTCCCATGCGTTTTCCAGTGTTTTATGAGATGTTCCGCGACGGTATCCGGAATACGTGGACGGTGGAAGAGATTGATTTTCAGTCGGACCTGACGGATCTGAAGCAGAAGTTCACGCCGGCAGAGGTCCACGTGATTCAGCGGCTGGTGGCATTCTTTGCCACGGGAGACAGCATTGTCTCAAACAATCTGGTGCTGAATCTGTACAAGCACATCAACTCGCCGGAGGCACGGCTGTATCTGTCGCGACAGCTCTTCGAGGAGGCGGTCCATGTGCAGTTTTATCTGACGCTGCTCGATAACTATGTGCCCGATCCGGATGAGCGGGCTGCTGCGTTTGCAGCAGTGGAGAATATTCCGTCAATCGCCAAGAAGGCGGAGTTCTGCATGAAGTGGATGGACTCCATCCAGAAGCTGGAGGAACTGCATACCCGGGCGGAGCGTCGGCAGTTTCTGCTGAACTTGATCTGCTTTGCCTCGTGTATTGAGGGTTTGTTTTTCTTTGCTGCCTTTGCCTATGTCTATTATTTCCGTTCGCGCGGACTGCTGCATGGGCTGGCGGCGGGTACCAACTGGGTCTTCCGCGACGAAAGCTGCCACCTGGAGTTTGCCTTCGAGGTGGTGAATGTTGTGCGGGCGCAGGAGCCGGAGCTTTGGGATGCGGATCTGGAGCAGCAGATTGTGGAAATGCTGCGGGAGGCCGTGGATGCAGAGGCGCAGTTTGCTGAGGATTTGCTGGCGGGAGGCGTCGCCGGGCTGTCACTGAAGGAAATGCGCGAGTATCTGGGCTACGTGGCCGATGCGCGACTCAAGCGGTTGGGCATTGAGCCGGTCTTCCGATCCAAGAATCCGTTTGCCTTCATGGAGCTGCAGGATGTGCAGGAGCTGACGAACTTCTTCGAGCGCCGGGTATCGGCTTATCAATCGGCTGTCGAAGGTGAGGTTGCATTCAGCGAGGAGTTTTGAACGCGCCTTGAGCAAGCGGTTTTGCACGAAAAGAAGAGGGGCGCATACAGTCTGCATGCGCCCCTCTTCTGTCGATGTAGATCCGTAATCAGTTGCTGAGTTCTACAACCGTGTTGGTATTGTCATCGTTGAAGTAAATCACCTGAGTCTGCGCGGACGTGCCCCAGGTGGCAATTCCAAAGATGGCGCCAGGGTTGCCGGTATCCACCAGCTTGGTGGCCGCGACGGTGCCGTTGGGAGTGATCTCGATCAGGTTGTTGTCTCCCGTATTGCCCACAACCAGATCGCCGTTGTACAGCTCTGCCATGCTGACGGGATAGTTCAACGGAGAGCCACTGTAGATGACCTTGGCGTGGCTGGCCATCGGCCCGCTGAATGTGAGTCCGTAGGATGCCGTACCGGTGACAGTGATGCCGCCATCGGTGAGGGTGGAAGCGTTGGTGAGGGCAACGATGCTGTTGGTGTCGCTGGAGACCACGTAAAGCGTATCGGATGCCTGGTCATAGGTGAGTCCGGCCGGGGCGAGGATGCCGTAGGAGGAGGTCAGATTGACCGGAAATCCCTTGGCAATCTTCTGGAACATGAAGCCAGAGCTGGTGACGCGAACGGCTACGACAGATCCGTCGCCGGCATCTGTGACGTAAAAAGTGGGTACTGCCATGGTGAGCGTCGAGGCTGGAACCGCAAAGACCTGTCCCCAGGGATGCATCCAGGTGTAGGCGGTTTTCAGGCTTGTGACAACTGTGCCGGAAGTGTTCACGATCGGGTTGTCCGCCGCCGTGTATGCCGCCACCCAGGGATAGCCCGCGGTCGAGTTGATGGCGATGGCATCGCATCCAGCCAGGCTGGGATCCTGAGCAAACCGGGTGGGCTTGGAGTTCGCCATGGGGGCCAACTGTACGATGGTGGTTCCGTTGCCCGCATTGCCTTTGGAGTCATTGAAGTTACAAACCATGAGGTTGCCCATGGTTTCCGTGCCTGCGGTGACAGGCTCGATGGCCAGACCATACGGGTTGTTATCGCCGTTCATGGGATCGACGGTGGAGCCGATGGTCGTGACGCCGACAAGCTGGTTCAAAACAGCCATGGACGCCGAGGTGCCGCTGCCGCCGCCCATAGAGCCTGCACCCCCGCCGCTGGAGCAGCCGGCGATGAGCAAGGCAGTGGAGAGCGTTGCAAGAGCAGCCTGAGCACGTTTGGTGCGCGGTGCGAATGACATGTGGACCTCTGTAATATCGTCGAATTTTGGGAAGGAACTCCGGCGCAGAACTTTGTGCGCCGAAACCCAAGGTAGTCTCTCCTCGAGCGCAAAGTCGATATATCCAGAGGTAAAAAATGATGGGATCAAGAACAATTTCGATCCCGTGAACCATCCATGGGAAATGCATGATGGGATCGAAATGGCGCTGGATGGGATCAACCGAGTTCGGCTGGGCGATGTGCCGTTCCATCGAAATGATTGGTGGTTTTGTAGAGCTCGTATTTTCCGTCTGCCGCGGCAGTGCGGGTTTTGGCCAGGATGGCCGCGACTTGAGCTGGAGCGAGAGGCTGGAAGGTTTGGGCCGCCGTAAGTGCCTGTTGCAGGATGGCCACGCTGTCGATGCCGGCGATCTGGACAGAGATGGGGAGATTGAGGCAGTAGTGGAGGCACTCTATGGGCTCAACCGTTCCGCTGTCGAGGATGAAGTGGTCGCCAAAGGCCTTCATGCCTAGCGGAGCAATGCCCTGCTGCACCAGCACTGGGAGCACGTCATGGGTGAAGCTGCGGAAGTGGGCATCCATCACATTGAGCGGCATCTGCACGGTGTCAAAGTGGAAGTTGTGCTGTCGGGCCATCTGCAGCATGCGCAGATGGACGTACGGGTCCTTGTGCCCTGTGAAGCCGATGTAGCGAACCTTCCCAGCCTGTCGCGCCGCTACGAGAGCTTCGATGGCTCCGTCTGCTGCGAAGGCGCGATCGGGATCTTCCAGGCGGATGACTTCGTGCAACTGCATCAGGTCGACATGGTCGGTTTGCAGGCGGCGCAGGCTTTCGTCGATCTGCTGTGCTGCCGCCGTGCGGGTGCGACCATCGATTTTGGTCATCAGGAACGTGCGATTCCGGTATCCGTCGCGGAGCGCCTTGCCCATGCGCAGCTCGCTGACCCCATCGTTGTAATCCCAACAGTTGTCGAGGAAGTTGATCCCACTGTCGATGGCCTGTCGGATGAGTGCAATGGACTCTGCTTCGGAGAGGGAGGATTTGCCGATATGGTAGCCGCCGAGGCCGATGGCGGAGACACGCTCCCCGGTGCGTCCCAGGGTGCGATAGAGCATTCCGTTCGCGTCGCGGGTCTGGGGCTGCAGCAGGCTGAGGGCGTGCAGCTGCTCAATGGCAGGAGCCATGGCGGCCAAGCTGAGTACGGAGTTCCGGACGAAGGTGCGACGGTTAAAAGATGGCATGATGGAGCCTCGCGAGTGGCGGCAGATGGAAATCCGGCAGGGAGCATGCTTTGCCGCCAACTGGCTCCAAGATACGGCAGGGTCGGAGCCGGGGGCAAGCACTGGCTGCTGGGATACAATCAAGGTTTACGCCTGCATTGCGAAAGTGTGCGGCTGGGGCGGTGAAAATGGCATTGAAGCGAGAGATTTCCTTGACAGAGAGCAGGCGAAAAGCAGGCGCCCGGAGCCGGGCGTCGAAGATGGCGGATGCCTCAGTGCAGGTCGGGTCGGGGCGCCGGATTCGTTCGACGACTGTGGTGTGTGTGCGGCGCAATGGAGTGGTTGTGATGGCCGCCGATGGACAGGTGACGCTTGGTGATCATGTGCTGAAGCACACGGCGAAGAAAATACGCCGACTGTACCAGGAGAAGATTCTGGCTGGATTTGCCGGGTCAACCGCGGATGCATTCTCGCTCTTTGGAAGGTTTGAAGCGAAGCTGGAACAGTTCAGTGGAAACCTGGGGCGGGCTGCCGTGGAATTGGCCAAGGACTGGCGCACGGACAAAATGTTACGCAATCTGGAAGCGCTGCTGATCGTGGCCGATGTGGGGCAGACCTTTCTGATCTCAGGCTCCGGCGATGTGATAGATCCGGATGAGGCGATTGCAGCCATTGGCTCCGGAGGCAGTTATGCCACGGCAGCAGCCAGGGCCCTGCTGGAAAACACGGAGCTGGGCGCCCGGGAGATTGCCGAAAAATCCCTTCGTATCGCAGGCGAAATCTGCATTTACACCAACGACAAGATTACGGTTGAGGAGCTGCGAGCCTAAGAGTCGGAAGACCAGGTTCGCGATGGGAAAAGTATGGCGATTACGTTGCCGGCAGTGGCAGATGATCAGGAGATTGTGCTGGAAGAGCTGACGCCACGAGAGATTGTGGCTGAGCTGGACAAGCATGTGGTGGGCCAGCGGGCAGCCAAGCGCGCCGTGGCTGTGGCGTTGCGGAATCGGACGCGCAGACAGAAACTGCCGCCCGATCTGGCCGATGACATCATGCCGAAGAACATCATCATGATTGGGCCGACAGGCGTGGGCAAGACGGAAATTGCGCGTCGGCTGGCCAAGCTGACGAACTCACCATTCCTGAAGGTGGAGGCCAGCAAGTTCACCGAAGTGGGCTACGTGGGTCGCGACGTGGAATCGATGGTCCGCGACCTGGTGGAGATTGCCATCGACATGGTGCGCGAAGAACGGCTGGAAGAGGTGGAAGACAAGGCTGAGCAAAATGCCGAAGAGCGCCTGCTTGATCTGCTGCTGCCACCGCCGCCCGAGGTGCAGCAGACCGACATCGAAGGACAGCTGACGCTGCCGGGCACCGAGAGCTACGCACGAACCCGGGAAAAACTGCGACAGCAGTTCCGGGAAGGCAAGCTGGATGAACGGATGGTGGAACTGGAGACGCGCGAACGCAATACGCCCCAGTTTGGAATCATCTCCGGCCAAAGCCCGGAGGAGATGGACATCAATCTGAAGGATATTCTGCCGAATATCTTTGGCGGAGCGGCCAAGAAGCGAAAGATGAAGGTTTCGGAAGCCTTCGACTATCTGATTCAGGAAGAAGAAGGCCGCCTGATCGACATGGATCAGGTGACACGTGCAGCC
The DNA here is from genome assembly GCA_021809235.1 of Acidobacteriota bacterium. GTDB lineage: Bacteria > Acidobacteriota > Terriglobia > Terriglobales > Acidobacteriaceae > Acidicapsa. The sequence goes on along the minus strand of JAKBAG010000029.1, from coordinate 9,326 downwards.
GTGGAGCGCGTGGAGACGAACGGAATTGTCTTTCTGGATGAAATAGATAAGATTGCAGGCCGCGAGGGCGGACACGGACCGGATATTTCACGCGAAGGTGTGCAGCGGGATATTTTGCCGATTGTGGAAGGGACAACGGTGAATACGCGCTATGGCATGGTGCGGACAGACCACATTCTGTTTATTGCTGCGGGTGCGTTTCATGTTTCGAAGCCATCCGATCTGATTCCGGAGCTGCAGGGGCGATTTCCCATCCGAGTGGAGTTGCAATCGCTGACCGTGGAGGATTTTCTCCGCATCCTGACCGAACCCAAGTCCTCGCTGACGCGGCAGTCGACTGCGTTGCTGGAGACGGAAGGCATTCGATTGGAGTTTGCTGCGGAAGCTCTGCGTGAGATGGCAGAGTTTGCATTTCGCGTGAATGAAATGACGGAAAACATCGGTGCACGCCGACTGCATACGATCATGGAGCGGGTGCTGGAGGAGATCAGTTTTCTGGCTCCGGATCTGGCGCGTGCCAATCAGGACCCTGCCCAGAAGGATGCGACGGCAGAGTTGGTGAAGGCGGAGACGACGGTTCCACTGCCGTACGTGGAGCGCGAGACGGCAACCGGTGTAGAGAAGGTGTTTGTGGTGAGCGATGTATATGTGCGGCAGATGGTGGCCGAGATTGTGAAGAGCCAGGATCTGAGCCGGTACATTTTGTGAGCCGGAAGTTGAAATCCAAGACTGATTGAAGGCCATGGCAAGGAACCATCGAGGGAACTTCCCACCTGCGGTGTGGATGCTGGGGTTGGCGTGTGTTTGCGCACAAGCGCAGACCAATACGCTGCCCGGAGATGTGAATCAGAAACAAGACAGTACTGTGAAGCCGACACGGACAACGGTCGTGGTGCTGGGTGCAGCCTCGCCGATACCCCTGTCGGAGTCGGCGCGCGTGGTCGAGGTGGAGCCGCTGCACCCCGGTCAGTTCATGCTGGCAACACCGCTTGATCCGCTGCGGAACGATGCTTCCATCTTTCTGGAGCAGCGCGGAGCCGGTGGCGCACAGACGGATATTACCTTGCGCGGTGGCAGCTTTGAACAGACGCTGGTGCTGCTGAATGGATTTCGCATCAACGACAGCCAGACGGCGCACCACAATCTGGATCTGCCGCTGCCCATGGAGGCGATGGATTCCATCCAGGTGTTGCACGGGGCAGGATCGACGCTGCATGGCGTGGATGCACTGAGTGGAGTGGTGGATTTTCTAACGGCTGCTCCACGAAGCAACTCTGTGGAAGCCAGTGCTGGATTCGGAAGCTATGGGGAAAACGAGCAGGCGCTGATGGCCGAGCTGTTGCGCAGGCACTGGAGCAGCCGCCTGACCGGAACCCACAATCTCTCCACCGGATTCATGTACGACAGGGATTACCGCAACGAGACGGCATCCGATGAGAGCTGGCTGGAATCACGGCTTGGATTGACGGATATTTTACTGGCAGCGAGTGATCGATCCTTCGGCGCCAACCAGTTCTATGGCAACTTCCCTTCGTGGGAGCGGACCAAGGGATGGTTTGCCGCCATCCGGCAGGCGCTGGGAGCAAAGACCGAGGCCGATTTTGGGTATCGTCGCCATACGGATGAGTTCGTGCTGGTGCGGGATAACCCTGCGTTGTATGAGAACAATCACATCGATGGCTCCTGGCAGGCCTCCCTGCATCGGACAGAATCCTTTGGAGCGGGTGCGGTCTTGCTGGGTGGAATGGAGGCAGATGGTGACAGCATCCGCAGCAATAATCTGGGTGATCATGCGCGCAACCGTGCGGCGGGTTATCTGGACCTGGACCTGAATCCGGTGAAGCGGCGGTGGGGATTGTCGGCTGGCGCGCGTGAGGAGGGTTTTTCCGGAGGCTTTCCGCTGGTTTTTGCGCCGAATGTGGCCGGAAGCTATCGGCTGACTGATGCGGTGAAGCTGCGCGGGAGCGTGGGATACGGCTTTCGCATTCCCACCTACACCGATCTCTACTACTCGGATCCTACAACGATCGGCAATCCAAATCTGAAGCCTGAATCAGCCTGGAGCAGCGAGGCCGGCTTCGATTGGAGTCCCGGCACGCGATGGACGTTTTCGGCGACAGGATTCTATTCGCGCCAGCACGACACGATTGATTATGTACGCGCCAGTGCAGCGCAGCGGTGGCAGGCAACCAACCTGAGTGGACTGCGTTTTACAGGGGCTGAGGCAAGTGCAAAGGTGGAACTGACCCATAGCCAGCAACTGCAACTGGACTGGACGAATCTGTATGGAGCGCAGAGCGCGCTGCACGGGCTGCAATCGGAGTACATCTTTAACTATCCGGTGGAAAATGCGCACATGCTGTGGACGATGAACATTCACGACCGTCTGCGCGTGCGCAACAGCTTGCAGGTGGCGCAACGCTACCAGCAGACGCCCTATCCGGTGTGGGATCTTGCATTCGAATATGATGCTGGCCAGCGGCAGAAATGGCGGCCGTATATTCGACTGGCAAATCTGAGCAATACGGGCTATCAGGAGATCGAAGGCGTGGCGATGCCGGGGCGTTCCATTACCGGCGGTGTGACGTATTTGCTGGGCCGACGCTAAGGCGGATTGCGGAAGACCCCAAGCCGGAACAGGCCCTATGTGCGGGCAGGAAGACAGCCCGGCCTGCCATGAGTGAGATCATCGCGGACCAGTCGCAGACCATAGATGCACCGATCAAACCACTCGGCCAGCCGAGCAAACAGAGGGGCTTCGGCAGCATATTCTTCCAGGTCAAACTGGCTGACGATGAAGTAGCTTTGCTTGCCGATATGGACAAGATCTTCAAAGCTCTGCTGTCCATGACGCCGCCGCCATGGGTCCATCGACTCCGGATACATGCCGGAAAGAAACAGGGCGTAGTCCCCGATGTGCTTTCGCACGGAGCGCTCGGCGTCGAAGGAAGGTGCCGTGCCGTGAACAGGGTCTGCTGCAAGAACCATCTCTTCCAGCGAGTAGACTGGTTTTCCGGCTTTATCGCGAACTTTGTAGAGATTCTCCGACTCACTGAATTCACAAAGCAGGTGGGCTACGTAGCTGGAAATGTCCGGATCGTGAATGCCGAGTTTGCCGACATAGTTGTTGCGGACAACCTGCTGAAAGAATGGCTCGAGGGGATGTGGAGTGGTGGACATCCTTTGCTCCTGTCTCTCCGCGTAAGGCGGACCGATGCCGAGGCAGTGGAGTCGTGGCTGCGGGACCGGGGGGGGCGAGTCGAGCAGCCGTTCATCGTTCTTTCACACAGAGCATATCGGAGCTGGGAGAAGTTTCAAGAGGGGAAATGAAAATTGCTGGCAGAGTCAGTGCCGGATTGCTACGACATGGGGCGGGAAATTGTGGAGACCGGAAATTGCTGGGATATGCTCAAACGATGAAGACTCCACAGGCAGAGAGTGCGGCTTCCGCCCAACCGATACGCACGTTTCGTTACCTGGAGACACTGACCATCGCCTTCGTGGTTATTCTGCTGGTTTCGAATCTGGTGGGTCCCAAGATTTGCCGCCTGGGTCCGCTGCTCGTCAGCGGTGCCCAACTGCTGTTTCCCATCACCTACATCTGGAGCGATGTGTTTACGGAGGTGTATGGGTACGCCGCGTCGCGAAGGGCCATTTGGCTGGGCTTTCTGGGCATGGCGTTGCTGGCCGTGATGGGGCAGGTGGCTGTGCTGCTGCCGCCGGCTCCGGGATGGCAGGATCAGGCGGCTTTTGCGCGTGTCTTCGGATTGGTGCCAAGGTTTGCTGCTGCCAGCCTGGCAGCATACTGGGCTGGGGAGTTTACCAACAGCTATACCTTGGCCAAGATGAAGATCTGGACCGGTGGACGGCACCTGTGGAGCCGTACCGTGACCTCAACGGTGACCGGGCAGCTGGTGGATACCACGGTTGTGATTCTGATCGCGTTCTGGGGTTCTGTTTCGCCCCGCCACCTGCTGGTGATGATCGGCTCCTCGTATGGATTCAAGGTGATGTACGAGGTGCTGGCCACACCGCTGACCTATCTGGTGGTGGGATGGTTGAAGCGAGTGGAAGGCGTGGATGCCTGGGATGCGGGAACGAATTTCAACCCGTTTGCGTTTCGTGGATAAGGCCAGGAGGAAAATATCTGCCGCGGCCTGTCGGTTTTCGTGCGGCACCGGATTTCTTTCGTCAATTCTGAAGCGTACCGAGCACAAGCCGCATCCAAAACCCAACGTTTGTCTGCGATGGAACAGGGGATGTGGAGCCAACGGCGGCAGGGAAGCATCCGTAAATCGGTTTGTGCCGAGCGTTAGAGGCCATTGCCATGATGGCGTAACTGGCTTGGTGGGAACAGATTTTGAGCAGTGTCTGGACCAAACGATTGTAAGAACCATGAAAAGCGCCTGGAAGTGCCTGAGGGAAACCGATGGAGCCAGGGAGTGAGGTTTGCTTGAAGTACTTTCGTAGGATTGTATGCAGTGCCGGATTAGGATGTGTATTGCTGGCAGGCTGTCGGCAGGCGCCAGCGCCTGCTTCGGGTGCAGCAGCCATGCAGGCAATGCCGGTGGCGGTGGAAACGGTTTCTAACAAGCCGGTCGCCTCCAGCAGTGATTATGTAGCGACGATCAAGTCGCGACGCTCGGTAACTGTGATGCCGCAGGTGGATGGGAATCTGACTTCGATTGCGGTTCACTCTGGCGAACAGGTGCATGCGGGACAGGTGCTGATGACGGTCGATCCGGCCAAGCAGCAGGCGCTGGTGAATGCACAGATTGCCACCGAGAAGCAGAAAAAAGCGCTCTATGACTACAACACGATTGAGATTGAACGCGAACGGAAGCTGTTTGCCGATGGTGTGGTAAGTCGCGATGCGCTGGACCAGGCAGAGCAGCTCTACCAGAACACCCGCGCGGACTGGCAATCGGCGATTGCCACACGCAAGTCGCTGGAAGAGCAGCTGGCATACTACACCATTCGCGCACCGTTCAATGGTGTAGTGGGAGATATCCCGGTTCATGTTGGCGACTATGTGACCACGTCCACTGCGTTGACAACCGTGGATGAAAATCGAGACTTTGAAGCCTACATCTATATCCCGACGGAGCGCAGCAGCGAGGTGCGCATGGGCCTGCCTGTGCAACTGCTGGATACCAATGGCAACGTTATCGAAACCACAGCCGTGGATTTCCTTTCGCCTCAGGTGGACAGCACACTGCAGGGGATTCTGGTCAAGGCTCCCGTGCATTCGGGTGATGAACGGTTGCGTTCAGCACAAATGGTGCGGGCGCGGGTAATCTGGAAGACCGAACCGATGCCGACCATTCCGATTCTTTCCGTTGTCCGACAGGGCGGACAGAGTTTCGTCTTCGTCGTTGCCAGTGAGGGCGGTCATTCCGTGGCTCATCAGGTGAGCATCACGATCGACCAGACTGTGGGCAATGCGTATGCGGTCAGCGCGGGATTGAAGCCTGGCGATCAAGTGATTACATCGGGTACTCAGTTCCTTGCCGATCACATGCCGGTGATGCCGCACCAGGGCGCTTAGTCAACCGGCGTTACCCAGGAAGGATTTGTATCGTGTTTGTAGATTTTTTTATTCGCCGGCCTGTGTTTGCGACAGTCGTCGCACTGCTGATTATTTTGGTTGGCGCTATCAGCATACCCACCCTCCCGATCTCGTTGTATCCGCAGCTAGCACCACCGGAAGTGGTGGTCACCAGCTCGTATGTGGGTGCGGATGCGGAAACGGTGGAGAAGGCCGTAACCATTCCACTGGAAGAGTCGATTAATGGCGTGGAGGGAATGCACTACATCACCTCTGCCAGCACCAACTCTGGAGTAAGCACCATTACGGTCACATTCCAGACCGGCTATGATCTCTCCATTGCCGCCGTGGACGTGCAAAACCGCGTGGCCAGCGTGAGCGGAAGGCTGCCAGCTGCTGTAAATGCAGCTGGAATTACGATCACCAAGGCGAACAGCAACTTTGTCTTTGGCGCGGGATTCTATACCCGGGACAATCGCTACTCCAATGAGTTCATCTCGAACTACCTGGATGTCTATGTAGCGGATGCGCTGAAGCGCGTTCCAGGCGTGGGTAACGTGCAGATCTTTGGCGAGCGCAAGTATGCCATGCGCGTGTGGCTGGATCCGAACAAGCTTGCAACCCACGGATTAACAGCCAGCGACGTGGTGAATGCTCTGACGGAACAGAACATTGAGGTTCCAGCCGGACAGCTGGGACAGCCACCGTCCGACAACCGACAGTCGTATCAGGTGGCCGTTCGCGTGGTGGGCCGGCTCAGCGATCCGAAGCAGTTTGACAACATCATCGTCAAAAGCAGCCCCAATGGCCTGGTGTATCTTCGGGACATTGGCTACGCACAGTTGGGAGCCGAGGACTACAGCTCCAATCTGAAGTATCAGGGGCAGGCTGCGGTCGGCATCGGCGTACAGCAGCTTTCCAATGCCAATGCCTTGGAAGTGGATCGCGAAGCCAAGGCTGTTCTCAAGCAACTTTCCGCGCATTTTCCGCCCGGGTTGGAATACGCGGTTGCGTTCGATTCAACAACGATTGTCGGTGACTCGATTCATGAGGTGATTGTCACGCTGGCCGAGGCCATCGTAATCGTGATCGTGGTCATCTTTCTCTTCCTGCTGGATTGGCGGGCAACGATCATTCCAGCCGTCACCATTCCCGTCTCACTGATCGGAACATTTGCCTTTATCAAGGCTTTTGGCTTTTCGATCAATTCGCTGACGCTTTTCGGAATCACGCTGGCGACCGGACTGGTGGTCGATGATGCCATCGTTGTGATTGAGAACGTGCAGCGTCATATTTCGGCCGAGCACTCCGATCCGCATGATGCTACATCCGTTGCGATGAGTGAGGTGACAAGCGCAGTCATCGCGACCTCTCTGGTACTGATTGCCGTCTTCCTGCCTGTATCGTTCTTTCCGGGCACCACAGGAATTCTGTACCGTCAGTTCTCGCTGACGATTGCGTTTGCGATTGCCATCTCTGCGCTGAATGCGCTCACCTTGTCTCCCGCTTTGGCGGCCTTGTTTTTGCGCGGAGAAGAGGCCAAGTATCAACAGCTGGACTTCCTGCGAGTCCCGTTGCTTTCCCGCGTCTGGGCGGCTGTTGCGCATGGAATCGACAATCTGATCAATGGGATTTCCCGTGCGTATGCCGGGCTGATTCATGTAGCACTCCGGCTGCGCTATCTGCTGGTTGTGGTCTTCTTTGCCGGCCTTGCGGCGACGGGCTGGATGTATCTTCACGTGCCAACAGGCTTCATTCCCCAGGAAGATCAGGGGATGCTGATGGTGGTAGTGCAGGCTCCGCCAGGAGCCTCCCTGAGCGACACGACCGCAATCTCGGATCGGGCACAGCGAGTGCTGGCAAGCGATCCGGATATTGCCGGCGCGTTTGCGGTTTCCGGATTCTCGCTCACGGGGAGTTCCCCGAATGCAGGCATGATCTTTGCCGCACTGAAGCCGGCGGATGAGCGGCGCGCCAAAGGGCATTCCGCAGCGGACATCGTGGAGGCGCTTACGCCGCGCCTGTTTATGGTTCCGGGCGGAACGGTGGCTATCTTCCAGCCTCCGGCGGTACAGGGCATTGGCAGCTTTGGCGGATTCCAGTTTGAGTTGCAGGATCTGGGGCAAAACACGCTTGCCGATCTGGATCGCGTGGCGCACAAGATGATCGGAATGAGCCGTCAGAATCCTGGATTGGGACTTACTGGCTTGTTTACGGATTTCTCCGCCAGTGATCCTCAGTTGCTGGTACATGTGGACCGCGAGAAGGCCAAGGCGCTGGGTGTTTCGTTCACGCAGATCGCAACCACGCTCAATGTCTTCATGGGGTCGGAGTATGTCAACGACTTCGATTACAACAATCGCACCTATCGCGTTTATGTGCAGGCCGATCAGCCGTTTCGCATGAAGGCCAGTGATCTGCACGCGTTCTACGTGCGGTCGGATACTTCCAACCAGATGATCCCGCTGGACAATCTGGTTACGGTGGAGAACACCTCCGGTCCGCAGGTGATCAGCCATTACAACCTTTTCCGCTCCGTGGAAATTGATGGCTCAGCCGCGCCCGGCAAAAGCTCCAGCGAAGGCATTGCAGCAATGGAAAAACTGGCAAAACAGGGGATGATGCCAGGCATGACGTACTCCTGGACAGGCCTGACACTGGAAGAGATTGAATCCAGCGGCAAGGCGGTGTTGATCTTTGCCCTGGGCCTGATCGTGGTCTATCTGACGCTGGCTGCACAGTATGAGAGCTTTGCGCTGCCGTTTATCATCCTGCTCGCAGTTCCGATGGCGGTATTGGGCGCTCTGGGCGCGGTTGCCGCTCGTGGACTCTCCGACGATGTCTATTGTCAGATCGGGCTGGTGATGCTGATTGGACTGTCGGCAAAGAACGCGATTCTGATCGTGGAGTTTGCTGAGCAGTTGCGTGAGAAGGGACGGAGCATTGCCGAGGCAGCGATTGAAGCCGCAGAGCTTCGTCTTCGACCGATCCTGATGACTTCGTTTGCCTTTATCCTGGGAGTGCTGCCTCTGGTCTTTGCCACCGGAGCAGGAGCGCTGGGGCGTCATTCCGTGGGCACAACTATCGTGGGAGGCATGCTGGTTTCCACGATCCTGAATCTGCTCTTCATTCCGGTGCTGTATGTGACCCTGAGCAGTGTGCTGGCTAGGCTCAAGCCGAAGCACGCACCCGAGCTGCCAGCCGCCCACTGACGGTCACCTGTTACCGTGGCGACAAGCAAGAGATCGGGGTGCTCACGAGCACCCCGATTCTTTTTGTCGCGATGACTCCCCGGATCACTTGCGATGCGGACGATGGGCTACGATCAGGTCCGCAATCCTGTCATACTCTGCACGCGTCAGAATGCCGCGAGAGTAAAGCTCGTTTTTTGCTGTATAGGGGCGGAAGCGAAGGATGCGCTGCGCCCAGACCGGGGTGATGCCGGGGAGCTGAAGCAGCTGCTTCCGTGTGGCGGTGTTGATGTCAAGTCGGGAATCGGATTTGGCGGAAAGTGAGTGCGGAAGTAAAAACGCCACAAACAGTAGACAGACAATTCGCCAATAAGGAGTGGATTTCACGGCACAACCTCAGTATCTCAAAAGAAAACACTAAATGATAAGCAGAATTCCTTAAAAATATATTTGACAAGCGGAATACATTTTGCTTATCTTCGCATTAGATGAGTCTCGGCTTCCATCCTGATCTGCACCATTTGCATGGACTCCATGCATGCGGGCAGTCATGAAGTGAGCTGAGGTATATAGACAGTAAAAGTATC
>JAKBAG010000265.1 GCA_021809235.1 Acidobacteriota bacterium | reverse complement strand
GCCACTGGCGCAACCGACATGCGGCTCTCCTTCGATGGGCTCCACAGTCTGGTCATTGGCCAGATCAGGCAGTCGCCGCAGAGCGGGCATCTGTTTCTTTTTGCCAACAAGCGAAAAGACCGCATGAAGATCTACTTCTATGATGGATCGAGCGCATGGGTCTGCGCGCGCCGCATGGAACAGGGTCGCATGCGCTGGCCGAGTTCCGAAGATGGCCACGTGCAACTGACGCAGGCGGAGTTCGCGATGCTTCTAGGAGGCATTGATCTTGCCGAAACCAGGAAGAGGAAGTGGCTGCGCCAGCCTCTGGACGAGGTGGCAGAAATATCTTGAAAGACCGCATGAATACAGGCGATTCATGATCTTATCCACAACGCGTTTTGAGATAATGGAAGCAGATGAACCCCGCTTCCATGTCGCCTCTTGCCGCAGTGCTTGACCCGGTCGCGGCTTCTATCGTCGCGCAGTTGAAGGAGCAGTTGCAGCAGCAGCGGCAGAAGATCGAAGCGAAGGACCAGGCCATCGCGAAAAAGGATCAAGCACTTTTCGCGGCAGAGGCCATCATCGAACAGTTGAGGGAAGCGTTACGCCTGGAGCGCATCCGGAAGTATGGCAAGCAGAGCGAGAAGTTATCCGATCTCCAGTTGGAGTTGCTCGTCGGCGAGCCTGGTGTGTCCAGTGAAGAGGTCGCTGGCGAAGTGGAGCGCGGCCCGCTGCCGGAACAGTCTGCAGACGATGGAGAGAGCAAATCTCCCACGGCAAAGCAGCAGAGCGCGCGTAAAAATCATCCCGGACGCAATGAGTTGCCAGCGCATCTGGAGCGCGTGGAGAAGATCATCGCCTCAGCCCCCGAGCAATGCGCTTGCGGCAAGTGCGGCAAAGAGAAAAAGCTTATTGGCTACGAACGGACCGAGCTGTTGTCCATGAAGCCAGTCGAGTACTTTGTGACTGTGCTGATGCGCGAGAAGCGCGCCTGCACGGCCTGCAAAGAGCAAGGCGTGAACACCGCCGCCGCACCCGCGCGCATCGCGCCGAAATCGATCTTCGCCGATGAGACCATCATCGAATTCATTATTCGCAAATATGCCGATAGCTTGCCATTGTTTCGTCAGCAGGCCATGCTGCGCCGCGATGCTGGCATCGACGTGGCGCTGAGCACCATCAACGATGCGGTGCTCGGCGTGGGCGAGCTGCTGATCCCCGTTGTGGATGGGATGGCGCGCGATCTGCTGACCGGCGGCTACGTCCAGGCCGACGAAACCTACTGCGGCGTGCAGACGCCGGACAAGAAGGGCGAGAATCACAGAGCCTGGTTCTGGCAGTACAGCGCGCCGATCAAGGGCGTCATCTTCGACTTCGAAATGACGCGCGCAAGAGAAGTGCCCCGAGAGTTCTTCAAGAATTATGGCGGCATTCTTCACACCGACGGCTATGCCGCGTACGAAAAGGATGTTGGCACAAAAAATGTGACGCGTGCTTGTTGTTGGGCTCATGCGCGAAGACGCTTTATCGATGCCCTCAAAGTGCAGACCCAAGGCCATGCCGCGGACAGCGGACTGGAACGCACTGTCGCGCTCATGGACGAGCTGTTCACCATCGATCGCGAGGCTCGCGAACAAAGCCTGACGCTCGAAGACCGCCATGCGCTGCGGCAAGAGCGCGCGCCCGCGCTGCTGGAGCAATTGCAGGCACTGCTGCTGAAGATGAAAGCATCGCGCGTTTATCTGAAGAAATCCATTGCTGGTCAGGCCATCGACTATACGTTGAAGCGATGGGAAAAGCTGACGTGCTTCCTGAAGCATCCGGTGATCGAGCTGAGTACCAACTGGGCGGAAAATTCAATGAGGCCGATTGCAATCGGAAGGCGCAACTGGTTGCAGATCGGCAGTAAGGAAGCTGGTCCCAAGATAGCGGCCATTTTCTCCATCATGGAGAGCTGCCGCAAACTCGGCGTGCCCATTCGCCAGTACCTGGCCGACGTGCTTCCCGGCCTGGCCGACCGCTCCATCCAATCACTGGCCGAACTCACCCCGGCCGCCTACGCCGCAAAACTGGCAAAGTAGCCTACCTGCGCAAACCCCGGACACGTCAACCATGGGGTTCGCCGGAGCAATACGATCAAGCGTCCCAAGCTGGATCCATGGCTGGGCGTGATCGACGCGATCCTGGCGGAGGACAAGACGCGGCCAGCCAAACAGCGTCATACGGTCAAGCGGATTTTTGAGCGGCTAAAAGAAGAACATGGTTTCACTGGCGGCTACAGCATCTTGAAGAGCTATGTGCGTGGCGAGCAACTGCGCAGCCGCGAGATGTTCGTGCCTCTGGTGCATCCACCGGGCGAGGCGCAAGCTGACTTTCCACCCCAGCAACGAAGACATGTTGCTGGGGACCCCGGACTTTGGCGAAGCACTGGTGGTGATTGCTGGCGTGGAACAGAAGGCGCACTATCTGGCGATGGATCTTCCGCACTCGGATGATTGCTTCGTGATTGCGTTTCCGGCTGAAACAACGGAGTCGTTTCTCGAAGGCCATGTACGCGCCTTCGAGTATTTTGGTGCTGTGCCTACGCGCATTCTGTATGACAACACCAGGATCGCGGTTGCCCGGATACTGGGTGGCGAGGAGCGGACCAGGACGAAGGCCTTCCTGGAGTTACAGAGCCACTATCTGTTTGCCGATAAGTTCGGGCGTCCGGCCAAGGGCAACGATAAGCCGGGGTCCCCACGGACAGGTCTTCGTCCGTGGGGTGGAAGGGCAAGGTGGAAGGGCTTGTCGGCTATGCGCGCCGCAACTTCATGGTTCCGATTCCGCATTTTAACAGTTGGGAAGCGTTCAACGCGCACTTGGCTGAGCAGTGCCGCAAGCGCCGTGAGCGGCGTCTGCGTGGGCATACGGAGACGATCTGCGAGCGCTTCGAACGTGACCATCGAGCGATGCTGCCGCTGCCGGCGGTGCCGTATGAAGCCTGCGAAAAGGTCTTCACGCGGGTAACATCGCTGTCGCTGGTGCGCTACCGCGGCAACGATTATTCCGTGCCGACCTCCTATGGCCATCGTGAAGTTCTGGTAAAGGGCTACGTGCATGAAGTAGTGATTGCCTGCGGCAGCGAAGTGATCGCAAGGCATACGCGCAGTTATGAGCGTGAAGCGGTGGTCTACGATCCACTGCATTATCTGGCACTGCTTGAACAGAAGACACGTGCCCTCGATCAGGCCGCGCCTCTGGTGGGCTGGCCGTTGCCGGAGTGCTTCATCATGCTGCGGCGCCTGCTGGAGGCCCGGCTGAACAAGCATGGCAGCCGCGAGTATGTGCAGGTGCTTCGTCTCATGGAGACCTTCTCGATCCAAGAGGTAACGTGCGCCATCGAAGATGCTCTGCTGCTGGGCACGATCGGCTTCGACGCCGTGAAGCATCTCCTGCTCTGCCGCATCGAACGTCGGCCGCCGCGACTGGACATGGAGAACTACCCGCATCTGCCGATGGCCGCCGTGCGCATGACCCAGGCCAGCGATTACATGACCCTGCTCATGGAGGTGCCGGCATGAGTCAAGCAGACCACGCTCAAGGGCACCCGGAGTCGATCGACACGCCGCAGGTCCTGCTGGAACACCATCTGAAAGCCCTGCGTCTGCCCACCATCCTGCGTGAGTATGACAAGGTGGCGCAGCAGTGCGCCGCCGAAGAGGTGGACTATCCACGCTTCCTTCTGCGCCTCGCGGAGCTGGAGTTGCTGGACCGCGAACGCCGCGCCACCGACCGCCGTATTCGTCAAGCGAAGTTCCCAGTGCTCAAGAGTCTGGACAGCTTCGACTTCCTGGCCATCCCATCGTTGAACAAGGCCATGGTGCTGGAACTGGCTCGCGCGGAGTTCCTTGTCCGCCGGGAAAACGCTCTGCTGTTGGGCAACAGTGGCACGGGAAAAACGCACATCGCACTGGCTC
>JAKBAG010000264.1 GCA_021809235.1 Acidobacteriota bacterium | reverse complement strand
ATGACTCCCCGCTCGTCGATAGCCGGAATGCGATGGCGGACTTCGAGGAAGAGATTGCCGTACTCTTCGGGTGTGGTGTAGCCCACGGTATCCGGCATGTTGATGGTGCCGGCACCGGCTTCGACCGCCACACGAACCATCTCGACGAGAAAATCCCGATCCGAACGGGTTGCATCTTCAGGAGAAAACTCCACGTCATCGGCCAGCGTGCGGGCATAGCGAACGGCTTCCCCGGTCTGCTGCAGAGCCTGATCGCGGCTGATGCGCAGCTTGTACTCCAGGTGAAGATCGCTGGAGGCAAGGAAGACATGAATGCGGGCGCGGTTTGCGTGTTCCAGGGCACGGGCTGCGGCGTCAATATCTTCCCGCCGGGCGCGAGCCAGCGAGGTGACGCGAGGACCACGAACGGCGCGTGCGATGGAGGAAATGGCTGCAAAATCGCCCTCGGAAGCTATGGCGAATCCCGCTTCCAGAATATCCACGCCCAGCTCTTCCAGAGCGTGGGCCATGGTGAGCTTTTCCTCGGTAGTCATGCTGCAGCCAGGAGACTGCTCGCCGTCGCGAAGCGTGGTGTCGAAGATGAGTACCTGCGGATGCGTGACTTCAGACATGGTGTTTTTCATGGATGTGCTCCTTTACGGGCAACATCAAACTTTATCAGTCTCAGGTATATGGCGCATATAATGCAAAGTTATTATTCTTAGAGAATCCATAAATTAAAATGATAATGTTGCCGGGGGCAAACAGGAAAGGATTTTGCTTGGAACTAAGCCAGTTGGAGACATTTCTGGCGGTAGCTGAGGAGCGCAGCTTCTCGCGGGCTGCCGTGCGCATGCACCGGACGCAGCCAGCCATCAGTCAGGTGATTCGGAAGCTTGAGGAAGAAACCGGAGAAGTCCTGTTTGACCGCTCAGCGCGGGATGGCGCCCTGACTGCAGCCGGGGAGATGCTTCGCGGCTATGCTCTGCGGTTGCTGGCGCTCCGACGGGAGGCAGACAGCGCATTGCGCGAATTGCGTTCGCTGGAGCGGGGGCAGCTGGTGCTGGCCGCCAACGAGTACACCTGTCTTTATCTGCTGCCGATTCTGGAGGGCTTTCGACGGCGCTATCCGGGGGTGGATGTGAGTGTGCAGCGCTCGCTGGCCAGCCGGATTCCCGAGGGTCTGGGGCTGCGTGACTTCGAGATTGGGATGGTTTCCTTCCGGCCGGATCCGGAGCGTTTCCGGTCGATTGCCGTGTATTCGGACATGCTGATTCTGGTGGTGTATCCGGAGCATCGGCTGGCTGGTGCCGAGAGGGTTTCGATTGCCGGGCTGGGCGAGGAGGGTTTTGTGGCGCACAATGTGGCATCGCCGCTTCGCAGGCAGGTGATTGAAGCCTTTGAACGACATCGACGACCTCTCAATATTCATGTGGAACTTCCGACGATTGAGGCGATCAAGCGGTATGTGGCGATGGGTGGTGGAATTGCACTGCTGCCACGGCTGACCGTACAGCGCGAGCTGGAGACGGGGGAGTTGCAGGCTGTGGAAGTGGACGAACTGCATCTGCGGCGGGTTTTGCGACTGGTGCATCGGCGGGATGCGAATCTATCGCATGCGGCACTGGCGTTTCTGCGCGTGGTGCGGGAGCTGGCGCGCAGTGAAGGAGCTCCGTACGCGTATCAGGTGGAGCGCTCCTAGCCGTTCGCATCTGCCGTGTGGATTCCCGGCAAGGTTTGATCCGGCGCGGCAGGAGTGGCATCCATCATCAACGATTGGACGATGGCCAGGCTGGCAATGATGGCTGTTTCTGCACGGAGAATCCGAGGACCAAGAGTGGCGGGCTGCCAGCCTGATTTGGCAAATGCTGCTGCTTCCTCGCTGGTCCATCCGCCTTCCGGACCAATGGCCAGCGTGATGGATGGAACGGCAGTTGCGGCGGGCATGTGCTGATGGGCTTGGCGCAGGCAGTCCGTGAGCGTGCGTGCCGTCTCGTGTTCAGAAAGCAGAATTCGAATGTCGCCAGCGCGCTGGATGCCAGCCGAAAGCGGTTGCGGATCGTCGATGCGGGGGATGAAGCTGCCACGACTCTGCTGTGCGGCCTCACGTGCGATGCGGCGCCATCGCTCGACGCGGGTTGCAGCCGCCTGCGCCAGATGCTTTTCCGTGCGCCTGGCCAGGACCGGGACGATTGAGGAAACGCCCAGTTCTGTAGCTTTTTCCAGAGCCCATTCGAGCCGGTCAAATTTGAAGACGGCCAACATTAGATCGATGGGGGCAGATGCGGAAGCGACAGAGGACAACTCTTCTTCCAGTTGGAAACGCACCTGGGAGTCGGAGACCTGATCGATGACTGCGCTGTAAACCCGGTCACCGGCCACGACATCGGCACGCATGCCGACCGTTGCGCGCAAAACACGCACGAGATGCTCGGCCTGTGAGCCGGTGAGGGTGGCAGTCTGTGCATCGAAGGTGGTGGCGATCCATCGTCGGCGAGTCATGACATTCCCAGTGTATGGAATTCGAGCCGTGGCAGCCATGGTGTCGAAGAAAGGCTGTGTATCAGCATTCAATGTTGTTCAGCGCGAGGCCTGCCAACGAAGTTTCCTTGTAGCGGGATTGCATGTCGAGGCCGGTAAGGTACATGGTGCGGATAACCTGATCGAGCGAAACCTTGTGCTCTTCCGGCTCCTGCATGGCGATACGCGCAGCGTGCACGGCCTTGGCGGCAGCCATGGCATTGCGCTCAATGCAGGGAATCTGGACCAGGCCTCCGATGGGATCGCAGGTCATGCCAAGGTTGTGTTCCATGGCGATTTCAGCGGCATGTTCCACCTGTCCGTTGGTGCCGTTGCGTGCCGCTACCAGCCCTGCGGCAGCCATGGAGCAGGCCACGCCGACCTCACCCTGGCAGCCAACCTCGGCACCGGAGATGGAGGCATTTTCCTTGTACAGGATGCCGATGGCAGCCGATGTCAGGAAGAAGCGAAGCAGGCCGGCAGTGTCGGCATGTTCGACGAAGCGAAGATAATACCTGGCAACGGCAGGAATGACTCCAGCGGCACCGTTTGTGGGCGCAGTCACGACGCGTCCGCCCGCTGCGTTTTCTTCATTGACGGCCATGGCATAGACCGTGAGCCAGTCGAGTGCAGCGAGTGGATCCGGTGAGTCGCTGGGCTGCACGGATTCCAGTCGTGCGGCCAGACGATGGGCGCGTCGACGCACCTTGAGGCCGCCGGGTAGGATGCCCTCAGTGGCAATGCCTCGCTGCATGCAGGCATCCATGACGGACCAGATGTGGAGAATGCGCTCGTGAACCTGGCTGGGCGTGAGACCGCTGAGCGTACACTCGTTGGCTAGCAGCAACTCATCGATGCGCAGATTAGCGCGATGTGCAGCGTCGAGCAGTTCTGCGGCGCTGGAGAATGGGTGGGGTAACGGAACCTGGGCGGCGGACTTCTGTGCCGTGGATTGGCCATCCGCAAGCAGAAACCCTCCTCCGATGGAAAAAACAATCGTTTCGAGAAGCTGCGTCTCCCCGTTCCAGGCGCGAAAGCGCATGCCATTCGGATGCTGGGTTCGCGAGCCTGGCGGAAGGAGGGTCTCCCGCTCCCAGCGCAGGTCGTTTTCTTCGCGGAAATCCACCGGAATCTGCCCGGCCAGCAAGAGCCTGCCAGTCGATTGGATGGAGGTGACCAGCGAGTCGACAGCATTCGTATCCAGGGTGGCGGGTTCCTGACCACTCAATCCGAGGAGAATGGCCCGATCGGTGGCATGACCATGACCTGTAAGCGCAAGGGAGCCGTAGAGATCGACGGTGACACGGGTGACGGCGGCATGCGACGCAAGAATTGCCTGTACGAATTGAAAGGCAGCGCGCATGGGGCCCATGGTGTGGGAACTGGATGGGCCAACGCCGATTTTGTAGAGATCAAAGAGACTTGTGTGCACGCCGAGATTGTATCGAAGGCAGGCTGACTTCGGCT
>JAKBAG010000263.1 GCA_021809235.1 Acidobacteriota bacterium | reverse complement strand
CCTGCTGCGAGCGATACCGCTGCTTGCACTGGATATAGCCATACGCCGCCTTCGGCAGCAGCGGTGTCGGTCCCGTCAGCAGCCGGTAACCGGCATAGATCGCATCCGTCGTCCGTCCGGCAATCACGAAAAACGAAACCCGGTTCCCCACCTCCGAGGTCCACGTCGTCTGCTCGTTGAATCCTGGCCGAATCGTCGTCTTCGACGGATTATCCCAGATCAACCCATAGCCCTTGTTTGTCACCAGGAACGGCACACATACGCTCTGCCCTCCGGTCGCGTTGTAATCCTGCCAGCAGTCCACCGTATGTCCACGGTGGTCCAGATATCCTTCCTGATTCTGCCCCAGCCCGTAGTAGTGCTCATCGTCCGGCGAGGCAAAGTATCCGGCCACCTGATAGAACGCCGGATCGGTTGGCCGACGATCATGCAGAATATCTGCATTCCCGTCCTTATAGTTCGGCACCGACTGCGCCCAGCCGGTCATCTCCAGCAGTCGCCTGCCATCGGCCGTATCGAAAACAATGTCCGCACCAGGCGTCGATCCGCCAAAGAATCTCCCAATATCGATCTGCGTCTGTAGCGGCTTCCACGGCCTGCCCACCGGCAGCGTCACCTGCATGCTGCCCGAGCGGTATACCAGCCCTGCCGCCGTCTGTTCCCGCACCCATCCCGTCGCATCCGGCCGCGCCACAATGCCGTATCCCGGCCCTGCCAGCGCATGCTCTCGCTGCAAACTCAGCGACACGCGCAGAATATTCGGCGCATACGGCTGCAGCACCAGAGTCGCTCCGCGATAAGGCAGCACCAGCCCAGGTGCGGCCTGTCCGGTAGCCAGCGCCGTATTCTGCCCAGCCGCCACGCCGCCGCACACGCCCCAGCCCAGCAGCACCCCCGCTGCTCCCAACATCCATCCACTCCAGCTCCGCATCCAACTGCCAACTTCCATCGTCCTGTCCCTGTCGCGCTTCGAAAGATACGGCAAGCCTTGCACTCGCCAGACCCGCTGAGTATACCGCGAATCCCTACCGCAGCCTTCCGGCTTGCCGTCGTGCCACGACTCGCGCTAGGCTTGTGAAAATCGTTTTCGGTCCACTGAATGCGGAGTTCCCCATGCCCCTCCCCGCTTGCTTTCGCGCTCTTCTGCTGGCCGTTGCTGCTCTGCTCTGCCTACCTGCCGCGCATGCCCTTGGCCGCCATTCCCACCCTGCGCCTCGGCCCTGCATCCAGACCGATCAGGCGCCCCAATTCCTTGGCAAGGATGTCTGCGTCCGCGCGCATGTCTACGATGTGGTCGAGCTCAAGGACGGCACACGCTTCCTCGATGTCTGTCCGCTCTCCATGCCGGATGCCGAGTGCCGCTTTCTCATGCTCAGCCTCTATGCCGACCACGGTGAGGTCGGTGAACTGCGCCGCTACCAGAATCAGAACGTCCTCGTCCGCGGCGTCATCCGTCCCATGCACGGACGTATGGGCATCATGATCAGCAACGCTCGCCAGTTCACCGGAGGCCCGGAAAAATTCCGTCCGAACCCTCGCCTGCTGCGCGGCTTCTTTGGTCAATCCGACCAGATGCCGGTCTCCGATCCCAACCTCGCCAGCCACGGTCGCCGCCGCAGCTTCATGAACAGTTACAACACCATCCAGCGCCCGGCCACGGCGCATTGACGCTCGCGGCTGGTTGCCCGCACTCCCGCCGGCAGTCGCTACCAGCCGCGCCCGGCAGCCGCACGCAGCTTTTCCAGCGGATACAGCGTCCCCCGCCAGACCACCCCGCCCCGCGACAGCGTCATTGCAATCGAGCGCAGCATCGCAAACAGAAAAATCGCCAGTGCTACTGGAAACAGCAGCACATAGCCCACAGGTACCGCCACCCGCCGACGCTGCTCGGCATAGACCGCCAGCAACGCCGCGGCCGTTACCAGCCCTGCCGCCAGCGTCCAGGCATCCGGCCCCCAACCAGTACCCAAAACAGACCACGCACTGCCGCCCACCACCAGTGCCGCCACCGGCACACACACCTGCAGCGCAACGCCCACACACGCCGCCAGCGCCAGCACCAGCCGATAGCGAAACAACGCAAAAATATTCTTTTCCAGATTCCGCACCACGCCCCAGGCGCCATTGGCCCAGCGTACGCGCACCATGCCCTGCCCCCAGGCCACGCGCTGCCGCATTCCAGCCTGCTTCACCCGCCAGCCCATCCGCAGGTCCTCCAGTACTTCCATGCGCAGTGCCGCAAAACCGCCTAACGCCTCGTAGCTGCTTCTGCGCATCAGGTTGAACGCACCCACCCCCAGAAAATCCCGCGCCTTCGGATCGGCTACCTTCCAGGTCCGCGTCGTCCATCCGGTCATGGCAAACATCGCCCCCTGCAGCGCACGCTCTGCCCGACTGGTTACCACCCACTCCGGCAACACCGCCAGGTGATCCGCCCGCTCCTGCTGCGCCCATCCCAGCGCCCTCGCCAGCGCATCCTCGGCAAAGACCACATCCCCATCCGTGCACAGAATCCACTCGGCCTGCGCGCGCTCGGCTCCCATCGCCAGCGCATGCGGCTTGCCCAGCCATCCCTCCGGCAACGCGGCGATGTGCAGCACCTCCAGCCGATGCCGCAAAGCCTCTCCATCAGCCATCTGCTGTTCCTGCTGCCGTGCCGAGCACTGCATGGCCCACTCTGCGGCCACCGCCTCCATGCGTGCTCCGGTGGCATCCGTTGAGCGGTCGTTCACGGCCACAATCTGCAGCCGCAGCCCACGCGAAGCCAGCAGCCCACGCAGCGTGGCCTCTATCCCGTCCTCCTCATTGCAGGCTGGAACAATCACCGTCATCTGCGGCCCATCCCCAGCGTCGACCTCGGCCATCGGCAACGCGCCAAGCTCAGCCGTCGCCTCCCGATGCCGCCAGCGCTCCACCGCCTGCCACACCCAACCCAGCGCAAACAGCCAGCAGAAAACCGGGAGCAGCCACGGCTTCGCAGCCTGGGCCATTGGGACCAATCCATCCATCGCTTGCATGCTCACAACTTGATTATCCCCTGCACTCAGCCCACACAACCGCCCGGCCACTGCGGCCCAGTGCATCCTCGCTTCGCCGGATCAAACTCCGAATCCGGAACAGCCCAGCCCGGAAACCCAGGCCGGCATCCGCTACTGTTGTGGATTCTGCGGCGGATTCCCCTGCTGCTGGAGCATCATCTGCCGCCGCTGCTCCAGAAACTGCTGCGGCGTCATCCCCGGTGGCTGTGGGCGATAGAGATTCGGCGGGCTTGGCGGCTGCAGCTGCTGCTGCGCCAGTCCGGGATTCATCGGCTGTGGCTCGTTGTAGCCGGGTCGCGCGCTGCCCGCATCGCCGCCGCTGCCGCGCGCGCTCAACTCCACCCGCTCCGGAATCCCGCTCTGGCTGCCGCCAACCATCAGCACGTTGTACCCGGAGCCTTCCAGCAGTTCGCTCAGCACCTGGCGCGGCGCACCCGGACCATAGTTGCCAAAGAGCCTCTGGTCGCTCGCCAGCCCCGTCACCGGGATATGCGTTGCCGCGCTGATCGCCTGCACCACCTGCTGCAGGCTGGAGTTGTTGGCCGCCACACTCAGCACATGCCCATCCCAGTGCACCGTCGCCGGCAGCGCGGCCTTCAGCGCTGGCCAGTCCGGCGGCGGGGGTGGAGGCGGAATCTGCGGCGTCACGGCAACCTTCGCCGGCTTCGGCTTTTTCCGATGTCGACGCACAGCTGCCCTGGATGCCGCCTTCCCTGGCTTTGCGGGCTGGCTTGCCTTCGGCGTTTGGCCTGTCTGTGGACTCAGGCTCGTCTGCGCCTGTGCCGCACCCGTACCGCACAGCAAGCCCGCCAACGGCAGCATACCCAGCAGAACGACGGGGCACAGGGCCATCTGCACAGCCGCAAGGCAGCGATTCCAACTCCCTCCGACCTTCGTGATTCCTTGCACGGGATTCGCGATCTCTGGCATCAGGCTC
>JAKBAG010000262.1 GCA_021809235.1 Acidobacteriota bacterium | reverse complement strand
CCTGCACCTGAGCATCTCTGCCGACCACGGCAATAGCAGCTTTGTCTTCATCGCCAGCGCCTTTGCCCATCCCCCGGAGGTCTATCTGGCGCGCACCATGGGTAACATGGGCACAGGCTTTGCCGCACTCACCACGCTGACCCACGCCAACGACGGCGTAGCCGAAGAGGCTGGCAGCTTATGGGGCAAAACCGTCTCGTTGAACTGGACCAACGAGGGATTCCACGTGCAGGGCTGGCTGCATCTGCCCAAAGGCTATGATCCTGCCCATCCGGATACCTCACACAAGTACCCGATGATCGTTCTGGTGCACGGTGGGCCTGCAGCGGCAACCATGTCCCGCTGGGGCGTTGGTGGCAGCCTGAATGCGGCCAGCTTTTCTGCGCTCGGCTATTTCGTCCTGGAGCCGAATCCCCGGGGCAGCTTCGGACAGGGCGAGCAGTTTGCGGCCGCCAACCGCAAGGACTTCGGCTACGGCGATCTGCGCGACATTCTCAAGGGCGTCGATGCAGTCCTGGCCCGGTTCCCCGTCGATTCCAACCGTATCGGTATTACTGGCTGGAGCTACGGCGGATTCATGACGATGTTCGCGGTCACCCAGACCACCCGTTTCCGCGCCGCCGTGGCGGGTGCTGGTCTGTCCAACTGGCAGAGTTACTACGGGGAAAACTCCATCGACCAGTGGATGATTCCCTATTTCGGCGCCAGCGTCTATGACGATCCCGCCGTATATGCCAAAAGCTCGGCCATCAACTTCATTCGCAACGTCAAGACCCCGACGCTCGTCGTTGTTGGCGACCGCGACGGGGAGTGTCCGGCTCCGCAGTCCTTTGAGTTCTGGCATGCTCTGCGCGACCAGCACGTGCCCACGCGGCTTGTGGTCTATCCCAATGAGGGGCACGGTTTTGTTAATCCCGAACATCGGGTGGATGTGCTGGTGCGGGCAGCTGCCTGGTTTGCCCAGTACATGCCGGCCTCCTAGCTCCATGCATGCGCCGACCGTAGCCAACGCCAGGTCGGCGCAATGCTTTCATTTTGCAGCCGGGTTCGTCCATCTGTAGAGATACGCATGAGACGAATCGGCAGGCAGACGGCAGGCAGACGCACTCCTGCCTGTTACACTGAATTCACGGAGTCCAGCAAGGAATCCACAAGTTTAGAAGTTGACCGTTTTGTGCTGCGCGCAAGACGGGGAGGATGCATGCGGCGGTTGCTGACGCTAGTTTTTCTGTTGTGCCTGACGATTCCAGCTGGCATAACTCTTACGAGCTGCTCTCGAAATCCTCAGGCGGCGTATTGCAACGGTGAGGGCTACGGACTGAAGCTGACACAGGTCGCCTCGATTGACCTGGAACCCCGAACGACCGGAATCTCGCTTGCCTTCGGGCAGACGCAGCAACTGGCAACTCCTTCGGCCTATACCTGCAAAGGCGCCAAGGCCAGCGTGACCAGCTACGCCTTCGGTACGTCGAATAACCAGCTGCTGGATATCTCGCCCTCCGGCAACCTCTGCGCGGGCACCTGGAACCGGCGATCTGGCGGCGGCATTCCCGACTACACGATCTGCAACTACCCCACTCCGTTGCCCACCACCAACGGACTGCCGTATGGCAGCGTCACCGTGACGGCAACCGCCGACTCGGTCACCTCCAATGCGGTCACAGTATGGGTCCATGCGCAGGTAACCTCCGTCAGCCTTGTACTGCAACAGGTCGGCTCCAATTCCACCATCAACGGCTGTCTGTCGCAGACGCAGACCGCACAACTGAATTCGCAGGCTTATTACAGCCTCAACGGCGCACAGACCCTGCTCTGCAGCCCGAATTCAACGACCGTACCCAGTTGCTCGCAGGCCATCGGTAACCTGACCTACGCCTCGCAGAATCCCAACATTGCCACCATCGATGAGTTCGGCGTCATCACGGCACAGCAGCCCGGCACTACATACATCACCGCCTCGGTTGCCGGCTCCGGCTCCTCGGCGGGTGAGTTCTCCACCTGCCCGCCGGCATCCATCAACATCACGTTGAATGGCCAGACCAAGGGCACCGTCACTCAGGGCGTCACCCAGAATCTGGTGACGACCGTCTATGACACCAAGGGCAACAAACTCACCGGTCTTTCACTCGACTATCAGTCCACCAATCCGCTGAATATCAGCGCGGGCACGGGTGGAGCCGTCACGGCAAACTATGCCGGACAGGCGGACATCTACGCCGTCTGCCAGCCAACCACCTGCAACACCGCGCCGATTGACGTGATTGGACTGAACCAGACCGGAACCCCAATCACCAGCAACGCTGTCACTATCACCACACCGGGCACCGCCAGCACTTTCCTCTGGCTGGCCAGCCCACAGTCCCAGTACTTCGTTCCGGTGGAACTGCTGACGGGAACCCTGGGATCCACGGTCAAGATGCCCTACTTCCCGAATTCGATGGTTATGGATCGGGACGGCAACAACCTCTACTTCGGCTCCTCCCACGAGCTGATGGTTTACAGCACCACCACCAATGCCCTCATCAAGGAAGATCCCTCGGTGCAAGGTGTGGTTCTGGCTGTCTCTCCAGACAACCAGAAGGTGCTCATCAGTGATCCGGTCCGCAAGCTGTTCTATCTCTACACCGTCAATGGTGGCCGCTCCCAGACCTTTGCTGGTGTCGGGAACTCGGCCTACTGGACACCGGACGCCAAGACCCTCTACGCCGTGGGCACGGACTTCTCGACCAACTCTGCCGGAGTGCCGACCCTGTTTGTCTACAACGTGAACACCGGCTGGACCACCTACCCGCTGAACCAGACCACCCCGTCGCAAAGTCTGGCCATAACAATTCCCAGCGTTGGTGCCTTTCTCAGTGGATATCCCACACTGGCCCATGCCTGGTGTCCGAACCTGACGCCTTCTCCGGGGTATCCTCAGGGACAGGCATATCCGCAGGCAGCTCAGGTCAACGTGGAAACCGACCAGATTGCCGCCACCAACGACGGCAGCCACATCCTTGGTGTGGGACTGAACGGCGGCACCACACCCACGCTTTCCGACATCAACATCAACCTGCCCTCCAGTCTGGTGAGCGGAGCCTGCCCGGCAGCGGAGAATGGCATCACCATTGCCACGCCCTTCCAGCAGACGCCACTTCCCTTCCAGGCCAGCACAATCACGGGAGTGATTCCCTCACCGGCCAACAATCTCTCATTTGTTACCTATGATGCGATCAACGGCGCCAAGCCCGGCGCCATCCTGCCGTATTACCAGCCCAACACCAACGGCTCGCTTGGTCAGGTGGGATCGGTCGCTCTGGCGGGATCAGCCACTGCTCCCATTGCCGGTGTATTCAGCCTGGACAACACGCTGTTCTTTGTCTCCACATCAGGCGACAATGCCGTGCATTACATCAACATGTCTACCCTGCAGGACACAAAGCAGATCACCCCTGGCCTTGTGGATGCCAATGGCAACGTGGTTCCTGCCACACTACTGGCAGTCAAGCCCAGGCCGACGACCTGATCCTGCAAGCTCCGTTTGCCTGAAACTGGCCCGCACTGGAAACAGCGCGGGCCTTTTCCTTGCGGCTGCAATCGCCGCCCAAGCACCACGAAGACCACGATAGAATCGAGAATATGATCAAGGGCATTACAGTACTGCGGACGGCACAGTCGCCGGAATCCATGGAGCGGTGGGCCGAATTCCTTTCCGCGCTAGGCTTTGAGCCGGGTCGAGGTTGGGACGATACCGATGGCCGCGGCGCGCCATTTCTGGCTCCTCTCGGCAATCTGGAACTCGTCCACGGGCGAGTTCCTGCTACGACAAATCTGCTGGTCGAGGTCCGTCAACTGGATGCCGTACGGACGGCGGCATTGCGCTGGGCTGAGGCAAGAGGCGAAGAGGCTGCTTCGATTGGCCTGACCGAAATCATCGATACCCATTGGAAGTCGCGCGCGTTTGACGTGGAGCCGGTCGCCGGCGAGCGGATGAC
>JAKBAG010000028.1 GCA_021809235.1 Acidobacteriota bacterium | reverse complement strand
CCATCGCTCGGCAAGCCCGGAGGATGCCGGAGACTGGGCGCAGGCCTTGAATTAGACATTTCCCGGCAGATTTTCATTGTTGTGATGCGGAAAGCGGCCGATAGGAGGAGTACGGGTTGTTTCCATTTGAGATTCTGCTGAGGTAAGTCCGGATGAAAGCTCTGTCCCTTGGTCTTCGCTTCCTGCTGGTGACAGGCACTGCTGTGAGTGCGGTGGGAGTACTGTTTGGAGGAATCGGGTGGTGGGTGACGCGCGATCACGATCTGAAGTTGGCACAGCAGCAGATTGAGGATCAAAGGCAGTCATTAGTTCGACGGCTGGACAATATCGACGCGATGACGACCGATGCCGTGCATACGGGTATGCGCGTGCTGCAGGATCAGGGGATGCGTACGGGCGTTCCACGGATTGAGGGTACGGCCGAGGTGGCGGGGAAGACTGTGCCGGATCTGCATCTGGGCGTGGTGTCGCAGTCGATGAATTTTGCTCTTGTGGACTCGGTAC
The DNA here is from genome assembly GCA_021809235.1 of Acidobacteriota bacterium. Lineage (GTDB taxonomy): Bacteria > Acidobacteriota > Terriglobia > Terriglobales > Acidobacteriaceae > Acidicapsa. The sequence goes on along the minus strand of JAKBAG010000028.1, from coordinate 18,643 downwards.
GCAGACTGGCTGGAGGAACGGCAACGCTCTTCGTGCGTACGGGAGAGGATTATCTGCGCGTTTCCACCAACGTAATGAAGCCGGATGGAACCCGTGCCGTGGGTACAGTGCTGGCACACCAGAGCAAGGCTTATGCCGCCATACAGCAGGGGCAGGGATTCACCGGGGTGGTGGATATTCTGAGCGTACCCTACCTGACGAATTACGAACCGATACGGGATGCCAGCGGCGCGGTGGTCGGCATCTGGTATACAGGCTATCGGCTGGACAGCCTGACGTCATTGGGGGAAAGCATTCGCGAGACACGCGTGCTGGATCACGGATTTCTGGCGCTGATGAAGGCGGACGGCAGGGTGGTCTTCCATGGCAACGATGTTTCCGATGCGCAGATGCAAGCCGTGGCGCAGGGCCGAGCCAGCGGCTGGGTGGTGGAAAGGCAGATCTATCCGCGATGGGGATATACCCTGCTGGCGGCATATCCGATGGCGGATATCTGGAGGGATGTGGCCAGTGTAACGCTGAAGCTGCTGCTGGCTGTTTGTCTGCTGCTTGGCCTGTCGCTCAGCGTGCAGTATCTTCTGCTGCAGCGGCTGGTGGTGGCACCGGTACTGGATATTGCAGGCAAGCTGCGGGATGCTGATCTGAACACGTTGCTGGACGAAACGCGACAGGATGAGATTGGCCGACTGGCACAGGGATTCAACGGCTTTGTGCTGAAGCTGCGACAACTGCTGCTGGAGGTGCGCGGTAGTTCCGAGGAAACGCACGAACGGTCGAATGCAATCCAGACGATTGCAGTCGCCAGCGGGGCTTCGATTCTGGAACAGCAGAAGCGGATGGACGAATCGGTGACCGTGATTGCCACCTCTGCATCGAGCATTGAGGGCATCTCGCGGCATACGAGTGAGGCGGCGGAGCTGGCGCATTCCGCAGCGCAGGCGGCACAGACCGGCGGGCAGAGGGTGACTGCCGTGGTAGAGGAAATAGAGTCGATTGCCAGCGAGACGGAAGCCAGTGCGCAGCGCGTGGAGGCACTGCACGCAAAGACGGCGCAGATTCATGCCATTGTGGATACGATTCGCGATATTGCCAATAGCACGAACCTGCTGGCCTTGAATGCCTCGATTGAAGCGGCGCATGCCGGGGAACAGGGACGAGGATTCGCGATCGTGGCCGGTGAGGTACGTCGGTTGGCTGAACGTACGGCGGAGGCAACCCAGCAGGTAGCTGCGATTGTGCAGGAGATCAATGCTGAAGCTGCGAGAACGCAGGCAGACATAGACGGTGTGCGTCAGCGGGCCGGGCATGGAGTGGAACTTGCAGCGCAGGCAGGAGATTCTCTGGAGAAGATCGTGCAGCTGGCCGCCGAGGTGAATCATCGCGTGGATACGATTGCACGAGCGGCTGAACGCGAGGTAAAAGAGTTTCTGCACCTGCGCGATGGAATGCAGACGGTGGCTGCGTCCATGCAGCAGGCTGCCAGCGGATCAAGTCAGGTGGTGGATGCCAGCCACAAGATGCAGAACACCGCCAGTCAGCTGAACGAACTGGTGCAACGATTCCGTCTGCTGGAACAGGATGGAAGCAACCGGAGATGAGGACTCGATCGAGCGTGGGCTGTCTCAGCGGCCCGCCTTACGAGCGAGTTGCTCGACCATGCGGCGCAACTCGAGCATCTCGCGCGTGAGCACGGCGACTTCGGCCTCCAACTGCACGACGCGCTCGGCCAGATCGGCTGGTTCCGTCTCAACAACGGAGGGAGCTTCCTCGATCGGAGGCTGCTCCAGATCCAAAGACTCTTCTCGTGCAGCAATGGCTGGCGGCGGTGCAAACCAGCTGGAGTCATTGGGCGCAAGCGGCAGCGTTTCCGCCTCCGGCTCCGCAAACAGATGTGTGTAGCGAACCTCGCGGGCGCCGGGCTGGCGCGGCAGCACGCGCACCAGAGTGGGTTCGTGCATCATGAGCCGCTGCAGCACGGCCAGCACGTCGGAGACCTCCTGAAAGGCAAAACTGCGCTCTGTACGGCTGCGTAGCTCGCCTGGCGTCTGCGGGCCGCGCAGCAGCAGGGTGCAGAGCACGGCAGACTCTGCGCGCGTGAGGTTGAGCGCCTCCTGCAGAGTGTGTTCAAAGCGGGGCACGCGGCCGGAGTCGTGGGACTCCTGGGCAAGTCGCGCTGCAGAAAGCTCGTGCAGGGCAGCGCGGACGGTGTCCTCATCAAGAGACAGGATCGGCTCGCGGTTGCTTTTCTGATTGCAGGCGCTGACCAGCGCGTTCACCGTGAGCGGATAGTACTCCGGTGTGGTGGATTCTTTTTCGAGCATAGCGCCGAGGACGCGCACGGCCGGTTGAGACAGGTTGGGTAGCTGGCGTAGCATGCGAGTTCTATTGTGCCAGAGCCAACGGCGTGCCGGTTTGCACAGCCCGTTCGAGAGCTTCCACGCAGTCGCCATCCAGCTTGAGGGGCACCTCGCTGCGGAGGATGGAAAAGACCTTCTCCTCCGGCAGGGCTTCGCGATAGGGGCGCACTTCGGTGAGTGCTCCATAGATGTCCGCCACGGTAAGCAGGCGGGAGTCGAGGGAGAGTTGAGACGCGGTCAGGCTGTCGGGATAGCCGCTGCCGTCGAGCTTTTCGTGATGCTGGCCGGCGATGCGGGCAATGTCCGCAAAGCGTTCAATGCGGCTGAGAATCTCCTGCGAGAGTCGCGAGTGGTGCTGCACGACGGCAAACTCGTCCGGAGTGAGCCGACCTGGCTTGTCCAGAATGGAGTTGGGCACACTGAGCTTGCCGAGGTCGTGCAGCAGGGCTGCGCGATAGATGCGCTGGATACGGCTGGGGCCAAAACCGAGCTGACGCGCAATGCCGACGGCTGCATCCGTGACACCCATGGAGTGGCTGTAGGTGAAGGAGGACTTGGCATCGACCACCTCCGCGAAGGCCTGGCAGATGGAGTCCACGTCGGCATCGGAGAGTGCGGATTCCGATTCCGGCTCCTGATCCTGTACAGCCTGATGCAGATTCTGGATGTCGCCAATGTCGGCAAGCCTTCCACTGCGATGAAGATGCTCGACGACGCGCACCAGCTCGGGATCGAACCAGCGACGGCTGCGGGCGCGCATCTCGCGGACAGCCTCATCGAGTCCCATGCCTGGACCGGTTTCTGAGGCGAAGACGTCCAGATGCTGGGCAACGGTAAGGATGCGGGAGAGAAGCGGAATGGCATTGCCACGCAGTCGTCCCGGATAGCCGCTGCCGTCCCAGTGCTCGTCGAGCCGGTGAATGGCCTCGGCGGCCATCTCCGGAAGCCCGATGCGCCGCGCGATGGAGGCCCCGCGGTCACAGCGCAGCTCGATCATCGTGCGGTTGTTGGTGTGCTGCTCCAACGCGAGTTTGAGAATGCGTGCGGCGCGTTGGGCAGCGGAGGCATGGGGCATGGCGCGCCGCCACAGGGCGGTAACGGCTGCCAGCGAAGGGCGCGTCCAGTCCAGAAACTTGACGTCGTGCTTCATCATCCGATCGTCGCCACCGATCAGCAGACACATGCGCCCGGCATTGCTGCTGCAGCCCACATCCTTGAGCAGGGCTGCGTAGTACAGGCTGGACCGCTCGTAAGGGCAAAGCTGAATTACTTCAGCCATCTGCATCGAGTAGAGGCAGACGCGCTGAGCATGGCCGGGCACAGCACCCTCGGTGAGATCCAGCGCATGGGAGAGCGCGGCCAGGATTTCGCGTCGGGGAATCCCCGAGGCCTGGGTCGTCGATGGAAAGTTCAGCATGGGAGCCATTGTTACCTCATGAGACGTACGTACGCGCCGCTGATTGATCTATCGGCAGGGGCGAATGAAAGCAATATTTCATGGGTGTGATCGGAAAAATCTGGAAAAAGTGGAGTCTGGTCGAAAACAGTCCGCAAGCACGCGGCTGGTATTCTGTCCTGATATTGGAAGAGGAGTGGAAGTCCGCCAGCTGGAACTGCTTCTGGGGTTGTTGGTGGCGGCCAAGGGCCAGGGCAGAGCGGCAATTCCGCGGGGTGCAAGCTCGGAAGGGGATAGTCAATGGAAATCAGGCGAGTTGGCAGTCAGGCATCGGCAGTCGGTCCCTCGGAGTGGTTTACCGGACGGGTGCGCTTGGATGCCCTGATGCAAACGCCGGAGCCGGCGCGAGTGGGGATGGCGAGCGTCACCTTTGAGCCAGGAGCGAGGACAGCCTGGCACACGCATCCGCTTGGCCAGACGCTGATTGTGACGGCAGGCTGCGGCTGGGTGCAACGTGCCGGGCATGCCATTGAGGAGATTCATCCTGGCGATGTGATCTGGTTCGCGCCTGGCGAACGGCACTGGCACGGGGCAACACCGACAACGGCAATGACGCATATCGCGGTGCAGGAGCGGCTGGATGGGAAGTCCGTGGTGTGGGAGGAGCAGGTTACGGATGCGGAATATCGAAGGGACTGACACCATGTGGGCCTTCGCACGGCAGCAGCCCAGCCAAGGGTTGGGTCGGAAGCTGCGGCTGGCCGCTGGGTTACTGCTGACAATTCTGGTGCTGACAGGGGCGTTACTGGCTGTGCCGGTGTGGGCGCAGGCTCCGGATACCTCGCTGGCCGATCAGCCGAAGGTAGCGCCGCCGCACTCAATCGAGGATCTGAATCTGGTGGCTGCCGATGCCTCGATGCCGACCTTTGCCGACAGCTTTGTTCCCGTGCAATCGCATTTCCGGCAGTCGATGTATCGGCATGGCATGGCGCTGCGCCTGATCACGCAGCAGCAGTATTCGCAGAATACGATTGCAGCGCCTGTGACTCCGGATGCGCAGACCTATATCGGCCAACATCCGTTTGAAGACGCAATGCTACAGCCCATTCTGGTTGCCGATCTTCGACAGTTGCATCTGCATCGCACACAGCTTTATGTGGGAGGCGTGTGGAACTGGGTGAGCTGGAATCCAGCGGGCCCAAAGTCGTTTCAACTTTGGAATCTGTATGCCTACAAGGCATGGGGCCATACAGCGGATGGTCCGCGGCTGCAGACAAAGACTGGGTATGTCTCACTGAACCTGGAGTTTGTGGGTCTGTTTGTAGGCGGGTCCACGGCTACCGGTGGGCAGGGCGTGTATGCGGTGCTGCCATACGAAGTCGGCATGTCGTACTTTCCGCTGACGTCTCCGGCAGTGTTGGCGCGTATTCAGGGACCGGGACACAGCTATCTGAAGCTGGCTGCCCAGCGCAGCATCGATGCCGGTGGCGGACCCGCAGAGGTGGCGCGCAACGGTTCCGGATTCCGCTTCGATCCGCATGGCGACAAGGTGCTTGCCATTGGTGAAGCAGGCTATCTTCGCAATGCAACCAGAGGGTCACATGAGGCATGGCTGAGGACGGGGTTCATGCGCAACTGGACGCCATACCGGAATCTTTTGACGAACCAGGAGCAGACTGGAAATTATTGTGCATATCTGCTGATGGATGCACAGCTGAAGCAGACGAGCGAAGCGCATCCGGATCACGGAATGTATGCCGGTGCCTCCTTCATGACGGTTCCTGACACGCTGAATGCTTATTCCCGATACTACGAGCTGCGCGCCTACAAGGAAGCCCCGTTGGAGAGCCGTCCCTCGGATCTGGTGTCAATCGTAGCCTCGCACACAAGCTACAGCCGGCTGGAAACCAATCAGTTGCTGTCCTCGGGCCGGACGGCGTGGCGGAGTGGATCCACGCTGACGGCAAGCTACGCGCTGCACGCCTCGCCAGGGAACTTTCTGGGCTTCGGGCTGACGTATCTGCATGGACCTGCAGTGACGCCACGCTCACCCAGTGCGCTCACCTTTCTCGCATCCTGGACGACCTATTTCTAGCGCACGGCAACAGCGTCCAGGGATATATTCGAGGGCGGGCTGCGTGCGCGACTCGGGATTGGGGTGGTCTTGACCGGCCATTGGGCGGTTTGTATACTAAGACCTGCGACTGCGGGAGTAGCTCAGTGGTAGAGCATCGCCTTGCCAAGGCGAGGGTCGCGAGTTCAAATCTCGTCTCCCGCTCCATTTTGCCCTCCGGTGCCAGCCGGATTGGCTACGGCGAAGTGGATCGAATCCCGGAACAGAGAGCATGCCCTGCCAAGGCGCGGTACCCAAGTGGTAAGGGAGAGGTCTGCAAAACCTTTATGCGTCGGTTCGATTCCGACCCGCGCCTCCAAATTCTTCTCCATACTCCTTTCAATCCCTCCATGCGTGTGTGTTCCTTCGCGCTCCCAGCAAAGGTTTCCGGGTTGGCCCGGTACTCCGTACGCAGTGCGGGTTGGGTGTGGGCCGGGCGCAGCGTCCATGGATGGCCGGACAGGCGTGGGGGATGGCTCTGACAGGTAGTCCTGTGGCATGTGAGGATGAAGACAGGTGCTATGGATCTGGTTTCGCTGTTACGTTCGACATTTGGGTTTGCAGGATTTCGTGAAAATCAGGAAGCAGTGTGCCGTGCGGTGGCCGAGGGGCGCGATGCGCTGCTGGTGATGCCGACCGGTGCGGGCAAGAGTCTTTGCTACCAGATTCCGGCGCTGGCCCGCGGCGGACCGGCCCTGGTGGTCAGCCCGCTGATTGCGTTGATGGATGACCAGTCTGCGCGGCTGGCTGCTCACGGCCTGCGTGCGGCGCGCATCCACTCGGGGATTCCGCGGGAACAGGCGCGGCAGGCCTGCCGGGAGTATCTGGACGGGACTCTGCAGTTTCTATTTCTGGCGCCGGAACGGCTACGGGTGCCGGGGTTTCCGGAGATGCTGGCGCGTCGAACGCCTTCGCTCATAGCCGTCGATGAGGCGCATTGCATTTCCGGCTGGGGCCATGATTTTCGCCCAGACTACCGCACGTTGGGCGAATGGCTGCCGATCCTGCGGCCAGCACCGATTCTGGCGTTGACGGCGACGGCGACTCCGCGTGTGCAAGCCGATATTGTGGCTCAGTTGCGGATGCAGGAGCCTGCGCTGTTTGTGCATGGCTTTCGGCGCACGAATCTGGCGCTGGAAGTGGTCGAGATGCCAAAGCCGGAGCGTAATGCATTCCTTGGTCGCTATCTGGCCGATGCCAGCACCCGGCCTGCGATTGTGTATGCCCCCTCGCGCAAGGCGGCTGAGGATCTTGCGGCAGAGCTCGGCCGCAGATTTCCTGCCGCGGCGTATCATGCGGGACTGGAATCAGCTGTGCGGGAGCGGGTGCAGCGCAGCTTTCTGGCTGGCGAGCTTGAGGTGGTAGTGGCAACGATTGCCTTCGGCATGGGCATCGACAAGGCCGATATCCGCACGGTGATGCATGCGTCGCTGCCAGGATCGGTGGAGGCGTATTCGCAGGAGATTGGCCGTGCGGGGCGCGACGGACGACCATCGCGGGCGATTCTGCTGCACAGTTACGCGGATCGCAAGATGCACGAGAGCTTCTTTGAGCGGGATTATCCCGAGGCGGAAGCGTTGGCGCGCGTGGCGCGGGTGTTGACGGAGGATTTTCAGCCGCCGGAGCAGTTGTGGACACGCCTGAAGATGGATCCGGAGGTCTTTGGCCGCGCAGTGGACAAGTTGGCGGCGCAGGGTGCGGTCGGCTTCGACATGGAAGGTCAGGTGCGCAGCCTGTTGTCGTCGACCGAAGCTGGAAAGTGGCGGGCGGGTTACGAGTCACAACGCATGCATCGACGCGCGCAGCTGGAAGGCATGGTGGCCTTTGCGGAGGCAACGCAGTGCCGGATGTCAGCGATGGTGCGGCACTTTGGAGACAGGGCGGGAGCTCCGTGCGGACAGTGTGATGTCTGCGCTCCGGAGTCGGCAACGGCAGTGCCGTTTACGGAGCCAGGTGCGGAGGATGTGCGGGCGCTGCGACGGATTCTGCGCGCCCTTCAAACGGGCGGAGCGCGCTCCGTTGGCAAGCTGCAGAGCGAATGCGGCGAGAGCGACCGGAGAGTGTTTGACCGGCTGCTGGATGGGCTGGCGCGTGCTGGATTGCTGACGCTGACGACGGAAACGTGGACGAATCCCGAAGGCCGCGAAGTTGGCTATCGCAAGGCCGCGCTGACGCACGAGGGACGAAGCTGGACCCAGCAGGAGCCATTGCCTGTGCTGCTGCGCGCAGACGGCAGCAGCACGGATTCTGGCAGGAGCAGGACGGCGCGCACGAAAAAGACGCGCGTGCCAGCGGAGGCGAAGTCAAAAGCTGCTGTCGTGGACGATAGGACGTGGACGCCCGAGCAGACGGAGCTGGAAAGCCGCTTGCGCATCTGGCGCAAGCAGGAGGCAGCAGCGGCAGGAAAGCCAGCCTTCTTTGTGCTGACGGATGCGGCGCTGCGCGGAGTGGTGGCGGCATCGCCGCGCACTCTGGCTGATGTGGCGGCTGTTCATGGGATTGGCCCGATGAAGGTGGAGCGGTACGGCGCTGCCATTGTTGCTATCTGTCGCGCAGCCGTCGGATAGATGGCAGTCGCCTCAGAGCGCGCGGTCCAGGTGGACGTAGCCGCCATCGACGTGCAGTTGCTGGCCGGTGGTGTGGCTGGAGCGCGGCGATAGCAGAAAGACAACGGTGGCGGCGATCTCCTCCGGCGTGGTGAAGCGATGGCCGAGAGGGATGTTGCGTTCGATAGCGTGCAGTTTTTCCTCCGGCTCCGGGAAGCCCGCGATCCAGCTGCGGTAGAGCGGCGTCATGACCTCAGCCGGGAGCACGGCGTTGACGCGGATTCCGTAGGGAAGCAGCTCCACGGCCCACTCGCGGGTCAGCGCCAGTTGCGCACCTTTTGCCGCGGCGTAGCCGGAGGTGTTGCCCTGCCCGGTGAGAGCCACTTTGGAGGCAATGTTGACGATGGATCCCTGGGTGAGCTTGAGCGCCGGCAGTGCGTAGTGGGCCAGCGCGTAATAGTGCATCAGGTTGGCGTGGAGCGAGGCGGCGAAGCGCTCCGGGTCGCCGTGCTCCAGTCCAACGGAGTCGTTGATTCCGGCATTGTTCACCAGTCCGTCCACCCGCCCGCAGAGTCGCAGCACATCTTCGATGGCAAGACGGCAGTCCTCAGGGGATTGCAGGTCCAGCAGGATGACTTCACAACGATGGCCGGAGTCACGCAGCTCGGCGGCAAGCGCACGTGCGGACTCTTCATTGCGGTCGAGCAGGACGGGAATGGCACCCTCTGCAGCGCAGGCGCGGGAGATGGCGGCACCGATGCCAGCGGCACCGCCGCTGATGAGAATTGCTTTGTCCTGAAGTTCGAGATACATGCGATGTGCTCCGGTGGCGCGATTGATTTGCTGCGATGGGCGGGTCGCCGTTGCTTGCGGCTCAGGCGGACTCCAGAAGGATGTTGGCGTACTGGATGGTATCGGCGGTGCGGATGATGCCGATGGTCGAGGGGATGCGCTGGCGGAATTGGCTGTGCGGTTCCAGGGTAAGCGGGATGTCGGCCAGTGCATTGGCAAAATGTCGGCGGGTCTCGGTGGAGTTGACCGCTTCAAATTCGGCAGCCATGAATGCAGCGCCGATCTTGAAGTTGGCACGGATGGCGGCCAGTACGTCGAGCACGCGCGGAATGTCGTCGACCAGAGAGATGTCGATGGTTTCCACCTGTGGCCAGAATGGAAACCCGCGGTCGGCGATCAGCAGCGTGTTGGTATGGCGAACACGGCTGAGCAGCGAGTGGATGTGGGGATTCAGAATGCCGTGAATCAGCATGGATGACACACCTCAATGCGTGGGAGCGATGCCGGGAGAGCCAGACTCGGGAATATGCAGCCGCTGGTCGAGCAGGCAGTAGATGAAGAGAAACAGGTAGGCAAGGCAGGGCACCAGATAGGCCGGAGCCAGTGCGGTGGTGAACTGCGCGACCAGTCCCATGAGCAGGGTGAGCACGGCTCCGCCGACGATGGCCATGACGATTGCCGATCCTGCCAGCTTGGTGAGCGGACCCAGACCTCGCAGACCGCGGACGAAGATGGTGGGATACATCAGGGACATGAAGAAGCTGCTGACGAGCAGGGCGATGGCGCCCGTCCAGCCGGGAGTCAGGACGCCGAGCGCAGCCAGCAGCAAATTGATTCCGGCGTAGAGCGTCATCAGGTGCATGGGCTGGACAAAGCGCATCAGCCAGGCGGAGACGAAGCGTCCCAGTCCGAAGGCAACCAGCGCGCCGGTGAGCAGATAGCCGGCGGACTTCTCCGGCAGGTGGGCGTACTCGATGAGATAGGGAATGAAGTAGCTCCAGGTTCCCACCTGTGCGCCGACGTAGGCAAACTGGGCTGCGACGGCCAGCAGAAAGTGAGGAGCACGCAGCAGGGATGCCGGGGAGTTCCATCCTGTAGGCTGCAGCGGCAGATCCTGGCGGGACTCCAGTGCGACAGCCGGAAAGCGCGTGACGGCGAACAGCAGCAGCATCAGAAACGTGACTACGCTGAGCACCAGATAGGGACGTACGACTCGCAGCGTCTCCATGTGCAGATAGGCCGTGTAGGCATGGCGGGCGCGGAGCAGCGCCGTTTGTGCCGGTGTAAGTTCAATGCCGGAGAAGATGAAGACGGTGCCGACCAGCACGCCACTGATGGCTCCCAAGGGGTTGAAAGCCTGTGCAAGATTCAGGCGGCGGGCGGCTGTTTCCGGCGAGCCAAGCTGAGCGATGAAGGGATTGGCCGCTGTTTCCAGGAAGGACAGCCCGGCAGCAATGATGAACAGAGCGGTGAGAAAGAGGGAAAAGCGGTTGACCAGAGCCGCTGGCCAGAAGAGAAAGCAGCCCAGGGAAAACAAGGCCAGACCCACAAGAAATCCCGACTTGTAGCCGAAGCGGCGCATCAGCAGGGCTGCAGGAATGGCCAGCACGAAGTAGCCGAGATAGAAGGCGAACTGAACCAGCCCGGCATCCAGACGGGTGAGCACGAAGGACTTCATGAACTGGCGAATGAGAACGTCGTTCATGTTGTTCGGAATGCCCCAGAGAAAGAAGAGCGTGGTGGTGAGGGCGAAGAGCAGCCAGCGGCCGGAAGGCACCAGTGCCGGATGCTGCGCGGACCCGGATGCCGTGTGCGTCGACGAGCCGACTGTTCTGTCTGGCGCCGAGCCTGCTGCAGCGGAGTGGGGGAACGTGGCGGGAGGCTTCATCGGGGAACCTGGCAATCGTCGAGCGTGAGCACAATCTTCGTGAATGCGCCGGGATCCTGTTGCCAGCGCTCGAAGATGGAAGGCGCCTGGGACAATGGCACGCTGCAGCCGATGGCCGCCTGCAGCGGAAAACGGCGCAGAGCCAGCATGGCGATGACGGCTCGAAAGTCCTCCGGCAGCGCGTTGCGCGAGCCTCGGATATCGAGTTCCTTCTGGACGAAGAGGCGCGTTTCATAACTGACCGGCTGCTTGGCGTAGCCGATGTAGACGACGCGTCCGGCAAAAGCGACCAGATCGATGGCGGCGCGGAAGGTCTCCGGCGTGCCAATGGCTTCAATGACGACGCTGGGCCCGTGTCCGCCGGTCAGGCTGCGTACCTGCTCGGCGAGCGAGCGTGCCGCCGGGGCTGTCGGGTCAACATCGGGTACGAGGGTGTGGGTTGCGCCGGCCTGCCGGGCAACGGCAAGGCGGTCGGGATTGCGATCCACTGCAAGGACAGTGGCTCCGCGCATGGCCGCAGCGGCCACCGCACCCAGACCCACGCCACCGGCACCCAGAATCAGCACGGTGTCTTCCGCCGTCGCCTGGGATCGCGCCACGGCGTGGAAGCCCACGGTGAGCGGCTCCACCAGTACCAGCTCCTCCAGAGTGAGGCGGGGACTGGCCAGCGTGGCGGGAAACAGGCGGTCGACGGGAACGGCAACCAGCTCGGCCAGTGCACCGTCCCGCTGCACGCCCAGCGTCTGGTTGAACTGGCAGGCGTTGCTGCGGCCAGCCCGGCAAGCCGAGCAGTGCCCGCAGTGCGTGTACGGGGAAAGGGTGACATCCATACCGACCGTCAGGAGCCCGGTGTCTGGCATAGCCGAAGGCAGACTGAGGATGGTTGCGGCAATCTCATGGCCAGGCACGCGGGGATAGGTAACTAACGGGTTAAGGCCACGAAAGCTGTTCAGGTCAGAGCCGCAAAGGCCGACTCGTCGCACGCGCAGGAGCGCTTCTCCGGGCTGCGGGGTGGGATCGGGAATCTGGGCGAGCACGGCCCGGCCCGGCTCCGGGAGAACTAGAGCTTGCATTGGACCTCACGAAGGACAAATGGGGCAGTGATGGCGTCGGGAACACGGAGCGGACAGTGCAGAATCGAATTCATGGGAACACGTAGGGAGAACAGACAGCGGCTCTTCTCCGGGTGTTGACCAATATATGTTACAGGTATCGTTAAAGTCACGACCTTTTCGGATTCCTGCCGGGAACAGCAGCCTGGGAGCGCTGGTGCAGGACAGTGGAAGCCGAGTCCAGCATGTGATCTGTATAGTGAGTTCGAGATGACGGTTCGAATGAAAGACATTGCGAAGGATCTGGGATTGTCCGTGGTGACGATCTCCAAAGTGCTGCGAAACCACCCGGATATCGCCGAGGAGACACGGGAGCGAGTGTTGAAGCGGGTCAAGGAGCTGGACTACCAGCCGAACCTGATGGCGCGCAGCCTGGTGACGGGGCGCAGCTACCTGATTGGGCTGGTGGTGCCGTCGCTGCTGTATCCGTTTTTTGCCGAGGTTGCTGTGGCGCTGTCTGCTGAGGTGGGCAAGCGCGGATATTCACTGCTGATGGCTTCGTCAGACGAACAGCCGGAGGTTGAGGCGCGCGAGATTCAGCAGATGATGGCCCGGCATCTGGATGCGCTGGTCATCGCCACCTGTGCCGATGATGCACGCATGATTGAGCGGCTGGAGCGGGCCGGATCGGCGTATGTGCTGATCGACCGCACGGTCGAGGGTTCGGATGGAAATTTTGTGGGCACGGATGACTATGCGGCGGGACGTATGGCGACCGAGCACCTGATTGCGCAGGGCTGCCGCAGGATTGCCCACATTGGAGGGCCGCGCGTGGCCACCGGCGAGGCGCGCCTGAAGGGATATCGCGATGCCCTGGAGGCACATGAACTGGAGTTCCGGCAGGATTGGGTGACCATAAGCGAGCGGGTGGACAATGAGGCAACGCTGCATGGCGCCGAGGCGATGCACCGACTATTGGCGGGTCCGGAGCGTCCGGATGGTTTGTTTGCATTCAACGATCCACTTGCCATTGGCGCGATGCAGGCTGCACTCGAAGTCGGCCTGCGGATTCCGGAGGATATGGCTGTGATTGGTTGCGGCAATCTGCATTTCGATCCGCTTTTACGTGTGCCGTTGTCTTCGGTAGATCAGCAGAGCGCCGAGATTGGACGCCAGACGGCGATGATTCTGATGGAGCACATTGAGTCGAAGATCAAGCCACCGGCGCGGCAGGTGATCCTTAAGCCGAAACTGATAGCACGCGGCTCCTCGCTGCGCCGCTGACTGGCGATTGCGACAACGCGGAGTTCCAGAATCCAGCTGAGGGCAATACCCTGTCGGAGAGAGTTCGGATTGCCGGCAACAACGTTAACTGAATCGTTGACAGCAAAAGTTGCTGGCCGGTATAGTCAGGCGCACGTGAGACTGGGCTATGCTGCGCGACGTGTGCGCTCCCGCCCGAGTGAAGAGGATGTGGATCGATGCCATTCGGATGCGCCGTAGGCGAATGGATGCCGGGGGAGCGATTCGGAACCAATCTGGATAGGGAGTGAGATGAGCGAAGCGAAGAACGAGGGCAGGGCGATGGATCGCAGGAGTTTTTGTCAGATGGTGGCGGCAGCGGTGGCACTGGAGCTTGTGCCGCTGGGGCGACAGGCAAGCGCGGAAGAGTCGCAGGCAGCCCTTGAAAAGGCAATGAACAGCCTGCAGCCGGATTATGCGCAATTCTGTGCGACGCCGGAGAGCGAGCGGGAGTTTTTTGCGCTGGTGAAGGACGAGCTGGTGCGTGAAAAGCTGGTGGACGCGGACTGGAAGCCGACCGGATGGGGCGATAATCCGAAGCTACCCGTCGAGGGTGGATCGTGGGACGGAGTGCCGATGATTGCGCCAGTCGCGGGGCTGAGTGGGGAGGGCCCGTTCCAGCCAACCTGGGAGTCGCTGATGGAGTATGAAGCTCCGGAGTGGTACAGGGACGCAAAGTTTGGGATGTGGGCCCACTGGTCGCCGCAGTGTGTGCCGGAGGACGGCGACTGGTATGCGCGAAACATGTATGTGGAGGGCACGCCGCAGTACAAGTTCCACCTGGAGAACTATGGGCATCCGTCAAAGTTTGGCTACAAGGACCTGTGTGCGCAGTGGACGCTGCGGAACTGGGAGCCGGAAGAGCTGATGGAGCGCTACAAGCGTGCGGGCGCGAAGTTTTTTCTCTGCGTGGCCAACCATCATGACGGGTTTGACTGCTGGGACTCGAAGCATCAGCCATGGAATGCGGCAAAATATGGGCCGCGGCGGGATGTGGTGGGCATCTGGGCTGCGGCAGCGCGTGAGCGCGGAATGAAGTTTGGCGTCACGGTGCACCAGGCGCGGAACTGGTGGTGGTTCCAGCCCTCGCATGGGGCCGACAAGAGCGGTCCGTATGCTGGTGTGCCCTACGACGGCAGAATGACCGCAGCCGATGGCAAAGGGCAGTGGTGGGAGGGGCTGGATCCGCAGCGGCTCTATGGGGTCAAGCATCCGGAGAATGCGCTGCCAGCGGCCAGCTTTGCGAAGAATTTTTATGATCGGACGCGCGACCTGATCGACCAGCATGAGCCGGACCTGCTGTATTTTGACAATGCACTGCTGCCGCTGGGTTGGGCGGGGATGAATCTGGGTGCGTACTACTACAACCAGAGCCGGAAGAAGTATGGGAGTGTGCAGGGCGTGCTCACGATCAAGAATGTTCCGGAGGAGCACGCAAAGTCCGTGGTGGTGGATATTGAACGCGGACTGACGGACGGGATTCGACCCTTTGCCTGGCAGTCGGAGACCTGCATCGGTGAGTGGCATTATCAGCGCAGACTCTTTGACTATCCCGGAGAGTATGGCCGTTACCTTCCGCCGGCTGCGGTGATCCACTGGATGATCGATACGGTGAGCAAAAACGGAACGTTTGTGCTGAATGTGCCGGGCAAGCCGGACGGCACGATCGACCGCAAGGAAAAGGCCGTGGTGGACGGGATCACGGCGTGGATGGAAGTGAATGGCGAGGCGATCTATGCCACCCGTCCATGGAAGGTCTTTGGCGAAGGTCCGAATATGATCAAGGCCGGATCGTTTCAGGGAGACAGCATTCGCAAGCTGAGCGAGAAGGATATCCGCTTCACGCGAAGCAAGGATGGAAAGACGATCTATGCGATGCCGCTGGGCTGGCCGAAGGGCGAGTTTGTGATTGCTTCGCTGGGCACGACAGCGCAGACATCTCCAGGTCGGATCGCTTCCGTGGAGTTGATCGGAACCGGCCGCGCCGTACAGTGGAAGCAGCAGGCGGATGGGCTGCATGTGACACTGCCGCAGGAGTATGTGCCCGCGGCGGACTATGCCGCGGCATTGCGCGTGCGCCTGGCGTAGAGCGAGCGCCGGGGCGAGCGCGAGATCATGCGCCGGGGTTGGTTGTTCCGGGAGTGAGCGCGGAGCGGATGCTGCGGATTTCCGCAGAGGTGAACCGCGAGCTTTCGATGGCGCGGACGTTGGCGTGGATGTGCTCGACCTGCATCATCGAGGGCAGCACGATGTGGATGCCGGTCTCGCGCAGGATGACGTTGAGGATGATGTCGGCCAGGCAGGCGTCGTCGAGCGAACCGAGCTTCTCGCGCAGGGCCGAGTCGAGGGGATCGTGGGCGAGCCTGTCCGGTGCCGAGACAAGATCGGTGAGGATGCGGCGACATAGCTCGATGCGCGCGGCACCGCCGTAGGGGTGGTTGGCGACGAGGATTCTGGTGCCGTCAGTGAGGGATGCGAAGCGGGTGGCGGCAGTGATCTCGAAGACGTTGCAGGGAAACTGCATGGAGTGAAGCTGAGGAATTTTGCGGTCAAGGGCAAGAGCGACGACCTCGGGATCGGCGGAAAGCCCGGTAAAGCGGACTTTTCCTGCCTGAACCAGCCTTTGCATGGCGTCAAGGAGGTCGTCCTGCTCCAGCACAGAGGCAGGAGCGGCGTGAAGAAAGAGTATGTCCACGTAATCGGTGCGGAGCGCGCGCAGGCTTTGGTCGAGGCTCTGCTGGAGGACGGGGATGGTGAACTGGTGGTGTGCGAACTGGGATGCGGCGCGACGCTGAAGCGCGCGATGGGTCCAGGGAGCAGCCTTGAGAATGCCGCGCGCAGCCGAGCGTGCGAATCGCTTCCAGGTGGGCTGGGGCGAGGCAAGGATGCCGAATTTGGTGGCGAGGATGGACTGATCTCGGCGGTCGCGCAGGAATTCTCCGAGAAGCACCTCGGACTCGCCGTAACCATAAGAGCGTGCGGTGTCGAAGAAGCGTATGCCGGTGTCCCAGGCGGTGGCAAGCGCGCGAAGGGAGGGCCGACGACCGACGCGACCCATCATGGAAGCGCAGCCAAAGCCGAGGGGTGGGCATTGCAGGCTGGTATTCCCGAGCGTAATCTGCTGCATACATGCCTTTCTATCCGAGTGTTCTGGACTTATGGTGAACCGCAATCCGGAAGAAATAGAGAAAATCGTTTATCCCGCATGCGAAGCTGGGCGAAGCCGATGCAGGAGTTTTTCCGGCCAGGATTTGTCCATGCAGGGACGTTCCACAAGGATATACAGCAGCAGACTGAGGAAGGCGACCGCAGGAACAACGAGCACATAGGCCAGGACAGCGTGTTGCCATGGAGGCCGATGGGCCAGCCAGCTCAAACGGCGCAGGAGAAGATCGACGGCGGAAATGGCGAGATTGTGTGTCAGATAGATGCTGTAACACATGCCTCCGGCGATGCTGATCCATGTGTGGCGGAAGAAGGCATGAAAGATGGGGCCTTTGAATGCGGCGAGATAGGCCCGCAGGGTGATGATCGGCAGCAAAAGGTGAAGACTCGCTGCGTCGCTCACGAATATCCACGTCCATGAAGCGACGGAGAGGATGTCCCAGGTCCAATGGCCTGGGATTTTCTTCCAAAAGGGGTTGGATGCAACCTGTCCGGCGGATCGCAGCGCAATCTGAATCGGTACGTGGAAGAGAACGACTGCGAGAATGGCAACAAAGCGCAAACCATCGATCTCCGGGATGTAGGAATTCGAGGTTGTGATGCGTCGAAGTTGAAGGAGCGGGAACGGCTTGCCGGAATGAGCTGTCGCGGATGGGGGCAAAGGAACCTCCTGCAATTCGAGACGGACGTTTTTCGTATGGATTCGTTTATGCGTCGGTAACCGGAGCAGGGTTTGCGTGGAGATGGTGGACGAGGCGCAGGCCGAGGGCGACGGCGAGCAGGGTGGAATTGGCCTGGCCGGAGGACGGAAATACGGCGGAAGAAGCGATGTAGAGGTTTTCCACGCCGTGTGCCCTGAGGTCGCCGTCGACGACGCTGGTGGCTGGATCATGTCCCATGCGGATGGAGCCGATCTGGTGGAACCCGTCGGCGGCTTGTTTCCAGATGGCGTCGCTGAGCTGGGATTCGGTGTACCAGTAGCGCAGATGACCGATTTTGTTGGAGCGTAGAGCCTGGTCGAGCAGTTGGTGCGAGCGGATCACGCTGTCGACGTCCTGCTGATCGAAGCGAAGATCGATGACGGCTTGTGAGATACCGAATCGATCCTTCTGGTTGTGGCTGAGCGTGATGCGGCTGTCTGGATGTGGGATTTGTTCGGCGTGGTAGTGGAGAGCATATTCGCCACTGCGATTGGGGACCAGAAATCCTGGCTTCCTGGGTTTGCGAAGAAATCGGTCGCGGAGAATGCGGTAGATGTCTCCGATCGCGCGTGGAGCGCCGAGAACGACATTGCTCAGATGAGCGAGAAGCGGGTAGGGACGTGGGCCGGTGTGGGCCAGACGGATGGCTTCCGAAAGCAGTCGGCGTCCTGTGGGCGGAAAGACAAGAGCAAGAAAGACGGCAGACAGTACGCCGCTGCGGTGGGACGGGTCGTAAAAAGGGGGATTGTCCGGCCAGAAGGCGGTGTTAAGTAATTGGTGGGACAACTGCGTTTGGGTGTCGAGCATGAAGCGGCGGCGAATCCAGGAGCGGGCAGCTCCGTCGGCCGAATCGAGTTTGAAGTCAAGATCGGCGATGGCTGCGGGATCGTCGAAGTGGATGGATGCGATCTTGCCGGAGATGTGGCCCATGTAATAGCGACCGAGCGGACCATCCGGACCGCCGAAGAGAGCGGGTTGTTCGGGGTGGGATTGCTGGATGTGAAGCAAGAGGCGAGTGGTTTCCACGCCGCCCATGGCCAGAATGACATGACGCGCCCGGAGTGGCCTCTTGCCTTGCGGGGTGGCAATTTCGAGATTCGCTATGGAGAGGGAAGGCCCGGAATCGGTTTGGAACTGGATGCCGGTGAGGGTGCAGTTCAGCGCGATGTGAATGAGGCGAGAGGCAAGAAGCCGTTCGCGGTGGAGCAGGATCAGCCGGGAATTAGAGGCCCACCTCTCGAGGGGATCAAGGCGCAATCCGTCGCGAAGAGGTTGCCGGAAGGGAATGGAAAACTGGTCGGAGCCGCAGCTCATGTAGGGAACAGCGGCGC
>JAKBAG010000261.1 GCA_021809235.1 Acidobacteriota bacterium | reverse complement strand
CGTCGAGCTGGGACGAAAATATTCGCGCTTCAAGGCAGATTCGGGGAAATACACATTGCCTTCCACCACTTCATACTGATCGCCCTCGGCGATCACCAGACCATTCCACACGGCTTTAGCCATAACGTTTTGAGCACCTTTGGTTTGTATACACGAGAAGCCTGACGGCATGCAGAGACAAATATGCATGCCGAACAGGCTTGACGGGATAGTTTAGGAAAGCGGTCTGCGGAGTTAGGCAGCCGGCTTGACGCTGGTGATGTGCACGCTCTTCTTGGCAGCATCCACCGTAGCCATGATGGTGACATGATCGCCGTATACGCTCTTCACAGCTTCCGGATTATCGATGGCCCAAACCATCTTCTTGGCATCATCCACAAAAACCGGCTTTTCGCCCATGGCGATACACTTCTTGACGCAGGCCGCGCCGGAACCGGCATGCTTGGCACCGCACATCGCGTCCGACACATAACCGGTGATCTTGGTGGAGGTGCCGGCAGCAAACGAGGCGATGGATGCCATCGTCGCGAGAGAGAGAGAAAGTGCGAGAATACGCTTCATGTGGGTTCTTCCTTTGCTGATTCAACTGGTTTGACGTCGCTGCAACCTGACAGTGAACGACAGGATAAGCATGCTCCCGTCGGCTGCAATTTGGCAAGCAATCTTTTTCCCGATTGCCATCTGGTCAAAAATACATTAGGCGGATTTTCGCGCTTCCCGAATCTTGGCGATGTTTTTCTTCATCGCCTCGTGCATCCCGGATGCCACCGGATACATCTCGATCAGCTTGAGAATTTTGCCCATGTATCCTGGCCGCTGGGCATGAATCTCAGGCATGATATGCGCCAGCTTGGCCGCATAAAAGAACGGTTCACCATTCGTGTCCAGAAACAGGTCCGCCGACACCGCACCATGCAATACAAAAGCCGCCGCCATCTCCCAGTAGCTGACCACCTGCCGAAGATACGCATTCCGCTGCGTTCCAAACTCATTGAGCACAGTAAAGAACTCGTCCGCTGTCTCCGGCCAGAACTCCGCCAGAAACCAGGCCCTTGCCTGGCGCATCACGGCTTCCGTGCGCAGTTCATAGAGCTTCAAGATCAGTTCGGCATCCGCATGCGAAGCCAAAGCCTTGTCCATTGCCTCTCCTCAGAGTGATCCCTGCAGTTCAGGATCGGTTCATGTGTTGTGGGTTTGCGCTCCGAACCGCTGTCCGGTCACGCAGGATCAAGCCACCGGTTCCAGTTCCGGCGCTTCCTTGCCAGAGTCCATCCGGACCGGGCCATGCGTCTGTGCCGTGGGCGGCTCGGGCGGCGGCGGGGCATCCCCGATCCGCTTCTCATATTCGCAGACCACGGCTGCGCGCGCCGGCTTCTGGACCGCCTTTTCCGGCAGTTTCCCCTTGCCGCGCTTGGCTACTGCCTTTCCCTTTGCTGGCTCGGCCTCCTCCTCTTGCGCACGACTGTTCGGGCAGAAGAGATAGACCCCGGACTTGAGTGTCTTTTCCAGCAGATACGGGCTGTGGCACTTGGGACACTTCTTGGCCACCGGCTTGTAGTTCGTCGTAAAGTCGCACTTGGGATAGTTCGTACAACCCCAGAAAAGGTTCCCACGCCGCGCCTTGCGCTCAGCCAGATCGCCCTCGCCGCACTTCGGACACTTCATACCCTCAATCAGATTCTGCTTCACGTACTTGCACTTGGGATACCCGGAGCAGGAGACAAACTCGCCGTAGGCCCCCTGACGCAGAACCAGATCCTTGCCGCAGACCGGACAAGCTTCACCCGTCGGCTGAGGCGCGCTCAGCTTCTGCTGTTGCTTCTGGCTCAGCTTGCGAATCGTCTTGCACGGCGGATCATCATTGAAGCCCGGACAAGCCATGTATGGACCGAAGATGCCCCGGCGCAGAACCATCGCCCGCCCGCAGTTATCGCAGTACTCCTCACTCTGCTCGTTTTCCAGGGCGTCCTTGAAGACCATGTCCGGCTTGGTGGCCACGTTCTCCCGTGTATAGGTGCAGCTGTTCTTGTCCTTCTTGTTGTAGGCGCTGCAGGAGTAGAACGTACCAAACTTGCCCCACTTCAGCACCAGTGGGGAGCCGCAGCGCTCGCACCGTTCCTCGGTGGGAATCTCCATAGCCTTGATGGATTCCATCTCCTTTTCGGCAACCTTCAGCTCCTTTTCAAAGTGGCCGTAGAAGCCCTTCAGCAGGTCGGTCCAGCGCTCCTTGCCATCCTCAATATCGTCCAGCTCCTCTTCCAGGCGGGCTGTATAGTCGGTATCAAAAATATAGCCAAAGTTCTTCACCAGCAGATCGCAGACCACCATACCAATCTCGGTGGGATAGAAACGCCCGGAGATCTTCGTTACGTACTCGCGGTCCTGAATCGTGTTGATGATCGAAGCATAGGTGGACGGGCGTCCAATCCCGCGCTCCTCCAGCACCTTCACCAGAGAGGCTTCGTTGAATCGCGGCGGAGGCTGTGTGAATTTCTGCTGCGGATCGAGCGCGCGACAGACCAGTTCGCGCACACCGTCCAGCGAAGGCAGGCGCTGATCGTCGCCCTCCTCGTCGCTGTCCCTGCGCTCCTCAGACATCTCGTACACCTTGAGGAAGCCATCGAAGCGGAGCACGCGTCCGCTGACGCGGAAATCGTAGTTCCTGCCGTCGAGCTTTGAGCGCGCATCAATCTTCGCCGTGGTCACGTCATAGATGGCCGGCGTCATCTGCGAGGCGATAAAGCGCTGCCAGATCAGCCGATACAGCTTCAACTGCTCGTCGGTCAGGTACGGAGCCATCTGCTCCGGCGTACGAGAGGCATCGGTCGGCCGGATTGCCTCATGCGCATCCTGGGCATCCTTCTTGCCCTTGTACGCGTTCGGTGTCTCCGGCAGATACTCCGGCCCCAGCCGCTCGCTGATCCACTGTCGAGCGCTCACCTTGGCCTCGGGTGAGACGCGGGGCGAGTCGGTTCGCATATACGTGATCAGACCGACGGTGCCTTCGGCGCCAATATCCACACCCTCATAGAGCCTCTGCGCCACGCCCATCGTCCGGCGCACATTGAATCCCAGCTTGCTGGCGGCATCCCGCTGCAGTTGGCTGGTGATGAACGGAGGCAGCGGCCTGCGTCGCTGTTCAGACTGCGTCACCGAACCAAGCGCCCAATCGGCCTGCTCCAGGGCAGCCAGCACGGTATCGACCGTCGCCTTGTCTGGCAGCGCGTTGCTCAGGAACTGCGCCTTGCCGTCCTTATCCACCCCGTTGGGCACGCGGATCGGGTCGCCATCGATCCCGACAAGCGAGGCGCGGAAGCTGCGCTCTCCCTTGACTTTCGGCTGCAACTCGGCGGTAACGTTCCAGTACTCGACCGGCTTGAAGGCCGCGATTTCGCGCTCGCGCTCGACGATCAATCGAACCGCAACCGTCTGCACGCGACCGGCGGAAAGCCCACGCCGCACCTTGTCCCAGAGCAGTGGCGAAACCTGATAACCCACCAGCCGGTCCAGCACGCGTCGCGTCTGCTGGGCATTCACCAGATCCTGGTCGATATCCCGGGCATGCTTGAAGGCCTCCTGCACGGCCTTTTTCGTGATTTCGTTGAAGGTCACGCGCTGAATCTTCTTGCGCAGCGCGGCGGTGGTGCCAAGCTGGAGGGCAAGATGATAGGCGATGGCCTCGCCTTCACGATCCGGGTCAGGAGCGAGATAAATATGGTCGGCTTTGGAGGCGGCGCGCTTCAGCTGCTGCACGAGCTTTTCCTTGCCCGGTGAGACGATCAGCGTCGGCTCAAAGGTCCGCTTCTTCAGCTCCACGCCAATATCATTCTTCGGCAGGTCCATAATGTGACCTACCGAGGCCTGCACTTCATAATCCTTGCCAAGATATTTTCCAATCGTCTTTGCCTTGGCCGGCGACTCGACGATCACCAGTGATTTGCTCATGTGTATCCTTCTCACTACTCTCTGTGAGGTCCTGTTCCCCA
>JAKBAG010000027.1 GCA_021809235.1 Acidobacteriota bacterium | reverse complement strand
GTTTGCCGAAAAAGGCTACACGCTCAATGCCGCCAATGAAATTGAAGGCTTCCTGTTTGAAGGCACGGATGCCGAGCGAAAGTATCACGAAACCGGCAAGTTCAGCTATGTGAACACCGGCGGATACTACCATTCACTGCCGTTGGACCCGCTGCGCCGCTTCATCGATACGGCAGCGGAAGTGCAGCGCGCCATGGGCTTCCAGAACGAAAAGGATCACCCCGAGGTCGCGCCCAGCCAGTTTGAAATCAACTACACCTACGGGGAAGTGGTGGCTGCCGCCGACCAGATTCAGCTTTACAAGCTGCTCTGCCGGCAGATTGCCAATAACATGGGCTTTACGGCCAGCTTCCTGCCCAAGCCGGTCGTGGGCGTGAACGGCAGCGGCATGCATACCAACATGTCCATCACCCATGGCAAGACCAATCTCTTCTGGGATGCCAATGGCCAGGAGCAGCTTTCAGCCGCTGGTTGGGATTTTGTGGACCGCATCCTTTCGCACGCGCTCGACATCTGCCTGGTCCTGAATTCCAGCGTGAATGCCTATCGCCGCCTCGATCCGCACTTCGAGGCTCCAAACCAGATCAAGGCTTCTGCCACGGATCGTGGCTCGATGGTCCGCATTCCGATCGGCAACTCCAAGTCGATGCGCGTCGAGGTTCGCTCGGTGGGACCGGACGCCAATCCCTACCTGGCGCTCTACTCGCTCTTCAAGACCGGTCTGGACGGATCGGTGGCAAAGATCAAGAATCTGCGTCAGGCGCAGCGCTATCTTCCGGATAACATCTACACGGCCATCGAGGATTTCTCGAAGTCGAAGTGGATTGCCGAGATCCTGGGTGCCGATGTGCAGAGCCGCTTTGTGGATCTGAAGCGAGCTTCTGCGGATCGCTCCCCGCGCGCACTGGGAACCTTCGTCAAAGGCTCCGAAGTCCAATATCACCACGAGGTCTACAACCAGGCACTTTGGTCGCTGTTCTAAAGCGAACCAATGGCTGGACTTGCAAGAGGGGGGACGCAATTTGCGTCCCCCCTCTTGCTTCCGCGCGATTCCCGTCGGCGGCTAATTTTTGCGACGGAGCAGACTGTTGACCAGTGCCCTGCGCCCGCTGATGCGCTCTTCATGCGCCACGCGGTGATGCCCGCGTTCAAAGACGGCAATACTGTCATAAAAATGCATGGAGAGGGTGGAGCGGGTAAAGTCGGTGGGCGGCAACTGGCCACGAGTCCAGTCGGCGTGCAGTTCATCAATCAGTTGCTTGCATAACTCCAGGAAGCTGCCATCGCGTCCTACCCCGCCGCCGTATTCCGGCCAGTAGGCCGTGTGCAGATCTTCGACCATATAGACGCCATCCCGAGCCGTTCGCGGGTAAAGGTAGCGAAACGTCTCCACGACGTGCGTCATCTGGTGGCTGCCATCATCCAGCACTACATCCGGCGTGCCAAACTCATCCAGAACGCTTTGCAGAAACTGCGTATCCGCCTGGCTGCCAATACGAATGGCAATCTGATCCTCGGCAAATGTCGCGCACTCCGGATTGACATCGATGCCGACAATCCGCGCATAGGGTCCCAGCCAGCGCTTCCACATCTGGGCCGATCCGCCACGGCCACAGCCAATCTCCCAGAAGACGACCGGGCGATTGACGTAGCGCTGAAAGTGGGTTTCGTAGGCAGGAAAGTAGTGCGTCCACTTGTGGATGGTGCGCTGGCGGTTGTTGAGAAATTCAGACCACAGGCTCACGCTTGCACCATCCCAGGGTGGATTTTCAGAGTGTTATTGCACGGTCAATGCCACCGATGCCGAGTGTTGTGCGGCGGTAACGCCGTTGCTTGTCTGCGCGGTCACGGTAATGGTGTAGGTGCCGGTCGGCGTGCCGCCGAAGATAGGACCAAGGTGCAGATACCAGTAGCGGGCCGAGCAGCCGGTCGCGCCCATCATCAGACCCGTTGCCAGCAGAACCAGAAGTATGCTCCGCATCATGTGGCGGCGCTTGCGGCTGACCCAGACCAGACCGAATATGCCAGGCAGCACGGCCAGAAACGCACCACTGCCGGAGGCAGCATGCTGACCGGGCAACGGCGAGCGGTGCAGCCACGCAGTCTTGGGATTGGTCGCGGTGGTCTGGATGTTCATGATTGCAGTCTGCGCAGCTGCGGAGTTGATTTCCAGGTTGGCCGGGGAATTGTTGCAGGTCACATAATCAATCGGCAGTCCGGAGCAGGAGAGGCTGATGAAGCCGGTGAAGCCGTTGAGCGGAGTGATCGTAATTGTGGTTGCCGCTGTCCCGCCGGCCTTCACCGTAAAGGTAGTCGGAGAAAGGGAAATGGTGAAATCCGGAATTGCGGCTGCCGTCTGAGCCTGCAGCGCCAGCGGTTGGGAACTGGAGGCCGCATCCTGCGCCGTACCGGCATATTCGGCCTGCAGTGAATGATTGCCCTTGCCCAGTGCATCCACCGGGAAGGTAGCCTCACCCTGCGCATTGAGCGCCATGCCGGAGAGCCAGCGCGTGGAACCGCTGCCCTCCTGGCCGCCGCTGATCTGATCCAGCAGCGAAATGGCTCCGGTGACCGGCTGCCCCGTGTCGTCCGTAACGGTGGCGGTCACCACGGAGTGCCCGGAAGCATCCCGGGTAACCGGCGAAAGCTTCGTGTATGTTCGAGCCTGGGCGGAAGCCAGCCCGGCTGCAAAAAATGCACAGAGCAATCCTGCTCCTGTGCGCGCCAACCGGCGCTTGATCCTACTTCGCATCACCCGCAAACTATCCTCTGCCTGCAAAATCACTCTCGCTGGAAACGATCCGTTCTCTTATTGTATCTGCACGAACCGCCTGTCTGCCCAGAAGACGGGGCGGAATCCTGCATTGCCTGACTCGGAACGGGGAAAATTACCCCGAAACGCAGCTGGAGCCATGCTCCCGGCTGGGAAACGTATCTTTATCAGACGGCTTGGAGCTGTCTCGGTGAGCTACGGTAGGCGTTTCCGCCGGTTTGCACCTCGATTTGCCCGCTCTTGATATGCTCACTACGAGGATTTCACCGTGATTGCTCATCTGCGCGGCAAACTCATTCACAAGCAGCCCGGCATGGCGATTGTGGAAACCGGCGGCGGCGTTGGCTATGAAGTGACCATCCCGATCCCCACCTTCACTGCGCTGCCCGCTCTGGGGGAGCCGGTTTCCCTGCATATCTTTACCCAGGTGCGGGAAGACCAGATCGCGCTTTTCGGCTTTCGCGAGCCGGAGGAAAAGCGCCTGTTTGAGCGGCTGATCGGAGTATCGGGCGTGGGGCCAAAGCTGGCGATTACCCTGCTGAGCGGGCTGACCCCGGAGCGGGCAGTGGCTGCGATCCGCGCGCAGGACCACGCTTCGCTGATCCGTATTCCCGGCGTGGGGAAAAAGCTGGCAGAGCGGCTGGTGCTGGAACTGAAGGACAAGCTGGAAGACTTTGCCGTCGCGCCTGTGACGCGTCAGGTCCAGGGACCGGCTATCGAAGATGTGCTTTCCGCGCTGACCAACCTTGGCTACCAACGGGCCTCGGCAGAGAAATCCGTACAGGCAGCTGTGGACAAGGACGATACGCTGGCTGCCGACTTTGATGCGCTCTTTCGCGCCGCACTCAAGACGATTCGCTGAGGAGAACCACTATGCCTGGCCAACGCAAATCTACTTCCTCGTCGGTGCCGAAGGCTCACCTTCATCCTGAGTCGCTGGCATTTCTGCGCGCTTTGATCCGCGCCAATCGCAAGGATCCGCTGGTGGCGCGGGAGTGGTTTGCCGAGCACAAGCCGGAGTGGGAAGAGAAGGTCAAGCAACCGATGCTGGCCATTCTTGCCGCAGTCACCGCAGAGATGGAACGCTTTGCTCCGGCTCACGTGCGCCCTCCGGAGAAGGCGTTCTTCCGCATCTATCGCGATACGCGCTTCTCGGCAGACAAGCGCCCGTACAAGGAGCATGTCGCAGCCTGGTGGTCGCATCGCGATCTGGAAAAGACCTCGGGCGCAGGTTTTTATTTTCACGTCTCTCCGTCCGAGGTTGTGGTCGCTGCAGGGGCTTATATGCCGGGCAAGGAACAACTGGCGGCTATTCGCCATTGGCTGGCGGATAACCATGTCCGCTTCCGCGCCCTGCTGGGCCGGCC
Organism: Acidobacteriota bacterium; assembly: GCA_021809235.1. GTDB lineage: Bacteria > Acidobacteriota > Terriglobia > Terriglobales > Acidobacteriaceae > Acidicapsa. Next base: position 15,181 of record JAKBAG010000027.1, on the reverse strand, counting down.
CGAATTACGGCGTACTTTTTCCGAGTTTGAAGGCAATGCGCTCACGCGGCCTCCGGCCGGCTTTGCCCCCGACCATCCGGCGGTCGATCTGCTGCGCTGCCGCCAGTGGGGGCTCTCCTGCACACTGCCGGTGGCAGAGGCCCTGTCTCCGCAATTTGCTTCGGAGATTGCGCGGCGATTCCGGCTGGCAGCCCCCGTGGTGGAGGCTCTCAACGGTGCCATTCTGGCGCCGGCCGCAGAGCCGGAAGAGTCGCCCCGACGCGTGCTGTTTGGCTTCGGAGGCGGACAAAAGCCCAGGAAAACGGCTAAAAATCGCTAATTCCCGCAAAAAACCAAGAAAAACCTGTGGAAATGGCACTTTTCGGGTTGACTTTCCTGCCTCAAAAGTCGCATGGTAACCATCGACAGGTTTCTTCGGAGCCGCGTCAAAGCTGAGGTTTCTCTCATGCGGGAGGTTGCGATGCTGTTGCCGCGCGCAGCCTTCATGCGGTTCACTTTTCCGGTGAAGCCGGGCAACAGACTCAAGCCGTTCGACGGCTGAAAACGGAGGATAGAACAACATGGCAGCAGGTATGACCAAGACCGCGCTGATCCGCCAGATGGCGGAAAAGCTGGAGATGACCAACAAACAGGCTGGCGCTTTCCTCGACCTTCTGGCCGAGACCGCCATCAAGGAGACCAAGAAGAACGGGCTGTTCATCATCCCGGGCATTGGCCGCCTGGTGAAGGCGGAGCGCAAGGCTCGCATGGGCCGTAACCCGCAGACCGGTGCACAGATCAAGATCAAGGCCAAGACGGTGGTCAAGTTCCGCGTGGCCAAGACGGCCAAGGATGCAATCGCTCCGACCAAGAAGTAGTTTTCTTCGTAGTTGCAAAGCAAAGGGCTGCCTGGATCAGGCAGCCCTTTGCTTTGGATCCGGACCGGAGGCGATCCGGGACTATGCGACCGTCTGGTCTGTGGGTTTGCTGGCTGCGGGGATGGCGGCGCGAGCCATCAGCCCGATCCCGCAGGCAATGAGCAAGGCTTTTTCCAGGATGCGTGCGTTGTATTGCCAGCTGAGCGTGGCAAAGCCAAGCGTGATGCCCAGGCTGCCCACTTCCTGCAGCAGAATGCTGAGCCATGGGAGGGAACCGGAGGCTGTGGTGTTGGCGATGGCGAAGACCGTGACCTCATAGGCAATCAGAATGGGTGCGGCCGCCAGTGCGCCGAAGGGCGGCATCAGGATGCAGAGCGCCAGTCCGATGGCGAGTGTGCCCATGGCCTGAAGCCTAGAACTGCGTCGGGCCGCTGCCAGCAGTCGCAGCCCGGTGCCCATCGCTGTGAGGACGACGGCAAGCCAGGTGACCAGGACAATGCCGGTGGTGGAACTGATGCCGAGTGTGCTTTGCCAAACGCCGAGCCAGACCCAGAGCGTTCTGGGTCCGGTGTAGCTGGCTGGCTGCAAGGGAGCCAGAAATCCAATCATTAAGGCTACGGCATAGATGCCGATGCGCAGCCGTTTGAGCGACCATCCTTCTGTCATTGTTCCTCGACTCCTGCAACCACTGTTTCCAGAGTACATGGACCAGTGGAGTGCGATGGGAACAGGCCCTACAATCGATTGCATGACAGCATCAGAAGCCAGCGGGTCCACGGCAGAAACTATCGTTGCCATCTCCACGCCTCCGGGCCGTGGAGGCATCGGGATTGTGCGCCTGAGCGGGCCGCAGTCGGTGTCTGTCGCGATGCGGCTGGTGCGGTTGCGCGGCAGCTTCGGACACGGCAGCCTGGAGCACGCACGCGCCTGCCTGGCCGATGTTCTGGAGGGAGATCCCGAAGGCGATCCTGTCGGCAATGCAGATGAAGCCGACGATGCCGTGGGCGCGCAGAAGGATTCCTCGTCGTCCGATGCGGGGCAGACCGTTGCCGCGCGAAGCTGGAGTCGGATGGATGAGGCGCTGGTGACGTACTTTGCCGCGCCGCGCTCCTACACGGGTGAGGATCTGGTGGAGATTGCTGCGCATGGATCACCGGTGGTGCTGGAGCATCTGGTGCGGCGCGCGATGCTGCTGGGTGCGCAGTTGGCTGCTCCGGGTGAGTTTACGCAGCGGGCATTTCTGTCCGGGCGCATGGACCTGACACAGGCAGAGGCGGTGCGGGATCTGATCGAAGCCCAGACTCTGGCGCAGGCGCGTCTGGCAGCCAGCCAGATGGGTGGAGCGCTCAGCGCGCGGGTGCAGCCCATCAAGCAGGAGCTGCTGGAGCTGATTGCCCTACTCGAGGCGGGCATTGACTTTGCCGAGGATGATCTGGAGGTGGCTCCTGCGGAGGAGATCCTGCGTCGCATGGATGCAGTGGCTGAGCCGCTGCAGGCGTTGGCGGCCACCTTCCGGCATGGACGGGTGCTGCATGATGGGCTGACGCTGGCCATTGTGGGCAGACCCAATGCGGGCAAGAGTTCGCTGTTCAATGCGCTGGTGGAGCGGGATCGGGCAATCGTGACACCGATTCCCGGCACCACGCGCGACCTGATCTCCGAACGCATTGCGCTGGGGGGAATTCCGCTGGAGTTGGTAGACACGGCGGGTCTGCGCGAAAGCACGGATGCGGTGGAACGCATCGGGGTGGAGCGAAGCCGGACCGCGCTTGCCGATGCCGCGCTGGTACTGCTGGTGGTGGATGCCACGGCAGGCCTGCATGCGGAGGATCGCAAACTGCTGGCCGCGCTGGAGCAGCGCGCCGCGATTCTGGTCTGGAACAAATGCGATCTGCAGCCGGAAATACAGTCGGACGCGCTGCCGCCTGGGATGGTTGCAATTGCGACCTCAGCGCTGACGGGCCAGGGGCTTGCGGATCTGCGTGCGGCCATTGTGCGGCTGGCCACAGGTGGCGCGGCAGCTGAGCCCGGAATGCTGACCACACTGCGCCACCGGCAGACAGTATCCGATGCAGGGCAGGCAATGGCGGATGCCAGAAAGGCAGCCGAGACGGACACTCCGCATGAAATGGTTCTGCTTGATCTCTATCGCGCGCTGTGGGCGCTCGATGCGCTGACCGGGCAGACCACCACAGATGACGTGCTCCATCGAATCTTCAGCAGCTTCTGCATCGGTAAGTAGAGCGAAGCGAGCGCGAGCGCGGGAACGAAATTTCCTTTGCAGGTCGGATGGGCTGCGCTACACTGGCACTCACGTTGCGCAGCCTCATCTCTGCGCGCGATTGTCTCTCTTCAGGATTGGTCCACCATGCCCAGGTTGTTCACGCAAAGATCGCTGCTTTTGCCGTTTCTCGCTTCACTGCCTTTCAGCCTTGTGCTTGCCGCGCAGACGCCACTGGATTCGACGTATGCGCGCAGCCAAAGCCAGCCCATTGACCAGCACTACACCGACCAGATTCACAAGTACACGACGGAGCCGGAGTTTCTTTCGCCACTGGTGAGCTATCTGCCGGCGTCGAAGACGGTGCCGACGCCGGAGAAGGTGCTGGGCGATGTTTCGGGCGCGCCGAATATGCTGCCCTATGCCGAGGATGTGTACAAGTACTTCCGCATGCTGGCCGCAGCGTCGCCGCGTGTTCGCGTGGTGACGATTGGGCACACGGAAGAGGGCCGCGAGATGATTGCGGTTGCGATTGCCGACGAGAAGCTGCTGGATCAGCAGGCGGCCAACGATGCTCGCCTGGCGCAGCTTGCCGATCCGCGCACGATTCACATGGATGACGCGGTAGCGCGCAAACTGGTGGACGCGTCCTGGCCGGTGTACTACATTACGGGGACGATTCACTCGCCGGAGACGGGTGCGCCGACGGCGCTGATGGAGCTGGCATATCGACTGGCTGTGGATGATTCGCCGTATATCCAGCAGATTCGTACGCACATGATTACGCTGATTACGCCGGTGGTGGAGGTGGATGGCCGGGATCGCATGGTCGATCTGTATCGCTGGCATCGGGCGCATCTGGACGAGAAATATCCGCGGCTGCTGTATTGGGGACACTATGTGGCGCATGACAACAATCGTGATGCGATGGGAATGACGCTGGATCTTTCACGCAATGTTCTGAATACGTTTCTGGGCTGGCATGCGCAGGTGCTGCACGATCTGCACGAATCGGTGCCGTTCCTCTATGACAATACGGTGGGCGATGGTCCGTATAACTCGTGGGTGGATCCGACGCTGGCCGATGAGTGGGCGGAGCTGGGGTGGAACAATATCTCGCAGATGCAGTCGCTGGGCATGCCGGGGGTGTTCACGCACGGCGATTTCGATACGTGGAACCCGGGCTATCTGATGTTCCTGGCGGCGATGCACAACGGCATCAGCCGACTATATGAGACCTTTGGCAACGGCGGCGCTGATACGGAGAAACGGATTCTGTCGCCGGAGGAGTATTCCCGCACCTGGTACCGGCAGAATCCGCCGCTGCCGCAGGTGCTGTGGTCGCAGCGCGACAACAACAACTATGAGCAGACGGCGCTGCTGACCACGCTGAGCTATTTTTCACGGCACACGCATCACTTCCTGGAGAACTACTACATCAAGAGCAAGAACGCGGTGAACAAACCGTCGCTGGAGGGTCCGGCGGCGTATGTGCTGCCGGCCAATGCTGCCGAGCTGAATCGTCAGATGCAGCTGTTGCGGGTGCTGAAACGCCAGCATGTGGAAGTCGAGACGCTGACCGAAGCGGTGACGACCACGGTGGCCGGAGCCAAGCGCGGAGACAAGCCGGTTTCGGTTACGCTTCCAGAGGGCAGCATCGTCGTACGCATGGATCAGCCGTATTCGCGCATTGCCGACGCGCTGCTGGATCATCAGTTCTGGGCGCCGGATGATCCGCAGAAATTTCCGTATGACGACACGGGCTGGTCATTTACGGATCTGTTTCATCTGAAGGTGGATCGCATCCAGGATGCAGCGATTCTGCATGCGTCGATGAAGCCGCTGACCGATGCCGGCTCGATGCTGACAACTGCATCAGGCTCTGGCCCGATTGCGATCGTGCCCAACTCTGGCCAGGTCACGCTGCTGTCACTGGCTTACAAGCTCAAGTCGGCAACGTTGCATGTGGCGGACAAGGAGTTTGTTGTTGAAGGTCACAATTATCCGGCCGGATCACTGTTGATAGCGAATGCCGATTCGAATCAGCTCCACGATGCACTGCGCACGCTGGCGCTCCATGCCGATAGCGTGGCCAGCATGCCTGCGGTGGCCATGCATGCGGTCAAAGTGCCGCGCATTGCCGTGATGCATACCTGGCTGTCGACGCAGAGCGAGGGATGGTGGCGCTATGCGCTGGATGATCTGGGGATTCCGTTTGACTACATGAGCACGCAGACGGCGGCCAAGGATGCAGACCTGCGGGCGAAGTATGACGTGATCGTCTTTGCTCCGGTGGGCCATGCCGATGCCAGTTCGATTCTGCATGGCTACCCCATGTGGAACAACCCGATGCCGTGGGAGAAGTCGGCGCTGACGCCGAATCTTGGTCGCATCGACGCTACGGCGGATATGCGTCCCGGGCTGGGGTATGAGGGATTGGAGCATCTGCGCCAATTTGTGGAGCAGGGAGGGTTGTTGATTACCTCGGAGGATACAGCCCAGTTTGCCATTGATACGGGTCTGGCGCCGGGTGTGAGCATTGCGCCCAAGCGCGATGCCCGAGTTGTGGGCACGGTGCTGCAGGGGGTTTTCGTGGATTCGGCATCGCCGGTGGCCTGGGGCAATGGAGCCACGCTGCCTGTCTACAGCGCCAACGGACTGGCCTTCAATGTGAGCAACTCTCTGGGGCGCTCCGGCTTCCGCACGCTGATGGACCCCTACTCGGAGCGACCGACAGGTCGCGGTACTCTGGCGGATAGCGATGAACCGGTAGCACGGCCCATCACGCCAGCCGATCCGCTGCCGGTGGTCAAGCCCTGGCAGGCCCGGCCGTTGAACGAAGAAGAGCAGCGTAACAACCTGATGCTGATTCCCGTCGATCAGCGCCCGGACGTGATTCTGCGATTTGCCTCCGGCAAAGAGATGCTGCTCGATGGCCTGCTCTCCAAGGAGGGTTCCATCGCCGAGCGTGCCATCGTGGTGAATGCTCATCTGGGGGCAGGGAATGTGCTGTTGTTCGGCATTGACCCGATCTATCGCGGGGAAACGATTGGAACCTATCCTCTGGTGTTCAACGCGATCCTCAACTTCAACGCACTCCACGGTAGAACGCGAGCGGCAACCTCGGCGCGATAGTGCTGTTGGCTGTCTTCGATGCCGCGGCAGACGGAATCTGCTCCGTCTGTCGCGGTTTTCTTGTCTGCCAGCCCTGCCCGTGGCCAGCCGGCGTGCGCTATGATTGCCATTAATGGCAGTTGCCGCCGGGCTGCGGCTCTGTCGCCGGAGAATGCATGCACCCACTGTTTCGCCGCCTTGTTTTTGCGATCTCGTTTTGTCTGCTTCTGGTCCTGCTGGGCGGAGAATATGGCCTGCGTGTGCTGGGCGCCGACACCGGCAAGGACGGCGCGTATCGTCAGATTGAGGTCTACTCCGAGGTTCTGCGCAAGATTCAGACCGACTATGTCACGGTTCCCAGTGTTCCGGACGTGACCGACGGCGCGCTGCATGGCCTGCTGGACTCGCTCGATTCGGAATCCAGCTACCTGAGCCCTTCCGAGTTCAAGATTTATACCGAACGACCCACCGGTGGTACTGCAAGCGTGGGCATGACGCTGGCCAAGCGGTTTGGCTATGCCACCGTGGTGAGCACGTTACCGGATTCGCCAGCGGCCAAGGCTGGTTTCAAGGATGGCGATGTGATCATCGCCCTGGATGGACACTCGACACGGGAACTGCCTGCCGCGCTGCTGAATCTGCTGCTTGAGGGCAAATCGGGCACATCGGTGACGTTATCGGTCATCCGACCGAACAAGAGTGATCCGGACAAGGTGCCGCTGACGCGCGCCGATCTGACAACGCCGAACATGGGTGTGCAGCAGTTTGACTCCGGCGCCATTCTGTATCTGAAGCCGGTCACGCTGTCTGCGGCTCGCGTGGATACGATTGCGGCACGGATTCGAGCCATGCAGGGTAGTGGGGAAAAGAAGATTTTGCTGGATTTGCGCGATGTGACGACCGGGACTCCCACGGATGGTATGCGTCTGGCCAATCTGTTTCTGGACAAGGGTACGCTGGCCACGCTGAGCGGGCAGCGTGTAGCCAAGCAGAGCTTCCCGGCGGATCCCAAGCTGGATGTGACGGCTGCTCCGCTCACAGTGCTGGTGAACGGTGGCACGTCCGGCGCCGCGGAGCTGACGGCTGCAGCGCTGGAAGACAACAAGCGCGCCGATGTTGTGGGGCAGCGCACATTCGGAGACGAATCGGTGCAGAAGACGATTCCTCTGCCGAATGGTGCCGCTGTGATTCTGACGGTGGCCGAATACGCCTCGCCCTCTGGGAAAAAGATCATGCAGGATGCGGTGACGCCGACGGTTACGGTTGATATGCCGGAGGATCAGGAGATGGGTGGAGCCGCCGCCGCGGCGCCGACTAGCGATCCGATTCTGGACAAGGGACTGGCTTTACTGCGCGCCAAATCTGCATGATTTATGCCGGGGCTGCCGGTTCTCTCCGGGAATCGCCGTGCCCTTTTGAGCACCCATTGCGCTTTCCTGTCGTCGGCACTGCTGTGATCGCTGCGCCTGCATGGTAGCCTCAGGCTGAAGGATTCACACTTGTCCCCCCGTGCAAAATCTGGTGCATCAGCCGGCTTTCATCCGCCGCGGCATCGCCATGCAGTATCTCCTTCGAGTCCGCAGCGCAAGCTTGCAGGGCGACTGACGCTGGTGCTGCTTTTCGCGCTGGCTGCCGTTTTTGGTTCGCTTGCCGGGCTCATGCTGGTCTACTCGGTGAATCTGCCGCAGATCAGCGATCTGGAACGGTATCGTCCTGCCTCCATGACCAATCTCTATGACCGCAAGGGGCGGCTGATCGGCTCGATCGCGCTGGAGCATCGGGTGGACATTGGCTACAACGACTTTGCTCCGGTCCTGCGCCAGGCCGTGATCTCGATCGAGGACAAGAACTTTGAGTCGCATTGGGGCATCAACGTCTTTCGGATTGCCGGAGCCCTGATTCACGATCTGCGATCCCATGGCCGCTCGCAGGGAGCATCCACGCTGACGATGCAACTGGCGCGGAATCTCTTTCTCTCTTCGGAGCGCACCTACGCACGCAAGATTCAGGAGGCATTCCTCGCTATTCAGATTGAGCGGACCTTTACAAAGGAGCAGATCTTCACGCTGTATGGGAATCAGATTTATCTGGGCCATGGGAACTATGGCTTTGAAGCCGCTTCAGAGTACTATTTCTCCTGCCATGCGCGGGATTTGACGCTGACCCAGGCGGCGCTGCTTGCCGGACTTCCCAAGGGTCCTGTGGCCTACTCGCCGCTGCTGAATCCGGACAAGGCGCTGCGTCGGCGCAACCTGGTCCTGACGGAGATGGAATCCGACCACGTCCTCTCGCATGCAGAGGCAGAGGCAGCGCGCAGTGCTCCTCTGGGTCTGCGGGTGGCCCAGCCGGATATTCCGGTTGCGCCGTGGTTTGTGGAGGAGGTGCGGCGCGAACTCAATCGTCACTTTGGATCCGATGTGGTGCTGCAGTCCGGGCTGCGCGTGGAGACTACGCTGGATATGGATCTGCAGCGAACGGCCAATCAGGCGGTTCTGGATGGGTTGGCTGCGTATGAGCGGCGGCATGGCTGGCATGGCGGATTGGTAAACATCCTGGCACAGGGGCTGAATCCTGAAACCTACAAGCATCCTGATTGGACGACGCATTTCCTCCCCGGAGATTATGCGCATGCGCTCGTGACCCGAGTATTGCCACTGGAGATTCGCGCCCGAGTGGGAGCGCAGCGGATCGTGCTGACGCCGACGGATTGGCAGTGGACCGGACAGGCACATGGGGACAGCCTGGTGAAGCCGGGGGATCTGATTTATGTCCATCTGCAGGGCGGTTACGAGGGCAACGCGGAACGCGCCTCGCTGGAGCAGGACTCCGGGGCGCAGGCCGCGCTGATGGCGATGGATAACTCCAGCGGGGAAGTGCTGGCTATGGTCGGTGGGCGGGACTATGCGCTCTCGCAGTTCAATCGGGCGACCCAGGCCGAGCGGCAGACCGGTTCGAGCTTCAAGCCGTATGTGTACACTGCGGCCATCGAGAGCGGCCTGACGCCGGACGACACGGTGCTGGATTCTCCGGTGAGTTTTGGCAGCTACCGTCCGCATGATTACGAAAACAACTACAAAGGGCGCATGACCCTGCTGGATGCCTTTGCCGACTCACGCAATATTCCCGCGTTACGCCTGGCCGACCATGTGGGCATTCGCACGGTGATCCAGACGGCGCATCGCTTCGGCGTCACGTCCACAATTCCTCCGTACCTGCCCATTGCACTGGGCGCGGTGGAGATTACGCTGGCCGAACAGATGGAGTCCTATGCGGTCTTTCCCAACGATGGCATCCGTGTGCAGGCGCACCTGATCCGATCCGTTTCAAGTGCCGATGGTATTCCGCTCTGGCAGCCCCCGGCGGCTATTGCTTCGGTCATCAGCCAGCAGACAGCCCGCTCGATGATGCGACTGTTCCGCGCCGTGACACGATCCGGAACGGCAGCTTCGGCTGCGGCGTTAAACCATCCCATAGGCGGCAAGACCGGTACCACAAGCAACTTCACGGACGCTTGGTTTCTGGGGTTTTCGCCATCGGTGACCTGCGGCGTCTGGGTGGGCTACGACAGTCGACAGTCGCTGGGGGACAAGGAAACCGGAGCTCGTGCCGCGCTGCCCATCTGGGTCACCTTCATGCGGGCTGCCATTGCGGATCATCCGCAGGAGCGTTTCCCCGGAGATACAGCTGACCCGGCGCAACAGGCTGTTCTCAGCAGCCATGCACCCGGTGCCGGACCAGCTCGAAGTAGCGCCTTGCCCGGTGTACATCGCGTCCAATCTGCGCCTTCAGGCTTGCGACATCGGGCCACGTGATCTCTGGACGGAGCCAGCAGCAGAACTCCAGCTCGAGTGCGGTGGATTCGGTCAGTTCCATGGGCTCAAAGTCCAGGATGTGTGTTTCCACTGCGAAGGATGGCTCGCCCACCGTGGGCCGCCAGCCGATGTTGGTGACTGCCTCCATCCAGCGCGTGCCAGTGGAGCTGTCTACGCCGAGCCGGGTAATGTAAACTCCGGCTCGCGGCAGCATTCCGGCGTATTCGGCCAGATTGACCGTGGGAGCCAGAAGGCGGCTGCCGATGCCACGCCCGCGGGCTGGATGGGAGCGCACGGAGAAGCAGCGGCCCAGCATCCAGCGAGCGGCGTTGACCTTGCCCTCGCGGAGCCGGGCCCGGATCAGGGAACTGGAGACTTCCTGCCCACGAACAACCACTGCGGCATGGGCGTGGACGGCGAATCCCATCTCAGCGCCCAGCAGTTGCAACTCCTCCATGCCTGCCTCAGCGCGATGTCCGCAGCGGAAGTTGCTTCCTTCATGCAGGGAGACAGTCCCCAGTCTTTGCGCGAGCACCTGCCGCAGAAAATCCCGGGCAGAAAGCTGGCTCAATGCCTGGTTGAAGGGAAGCACCAGGGCAATCTCCACACCGACCTGCTCCAGCAGGCGGAGCTTTTCCGCAGTCGGTGTCAGGGTTTCCGGTGCTGCCTCCGGCTTCAGAATCTGCATGGGGTGCGGTTCAAAGGTAACGACGGCCAGGCGGCCCCCCAGCCGCTGTGCCTCGCTGCGCGCTGCAGCCAGAATCACCCTGTGGCCGCGATGCAAACCGTCGAAATTGCCAATGCTGGCAACGGTAGGCCCCAGCCCCGGCGGAATCTCTTCGAGGGAACGATAGACCTGCATGGAGGTACTCATCGGGAGCCCTGCTTTGGGTGCGTTGTCGGTTCCAGCGGAAATTCGAGACTCAGCCCATCCCATGCCAGGGAAATTCCGTCGGGTAGCATCTGATTGGTCGCGGCATGTCCAAGATCATGTGAGATGTGGGTCAGCAGTGTCTGTCGCGCGCCAATCTGCCGTGCCCAGGCAACGGCCTGCTTGACCGTGGCATGGCTGGGATGGGGGCGATGGCGCAGCGCGGAAAGCACGAGCAGGTCCAATCCCTGCAGATGGGGGAAGGTCTCCTCGGGAATCATGCTGACATCGGTCAGATAGGCCGCACCGCCGAAGCGCCAGCCCAGAATTTCCATGGTCCCATGCAAAAGCTTGAGCGGTTGAAAGCGCAAATGCCCCACCGTGACGCCAGTGCCGATGGCGCGCAGTTCTGCGCGTGCCCGGTGGGAGTAGGTGGCCGCCGGAGAAAAGGTATAGGAGAAGACGTGTTCCATCACGGCGCGCGTCTCATCGCTGACGTAGAGCGGTATCGGCTCGCCAGTGCGATCTTCATGCAGATAACTGAGCGGTCGCAGATCATCCAGGCCGAGAATGTGGTCGGCATGCGAGTGTGTGTAGAGCACTGCGTCCAGCTGCTGCAATCCGATGGACAGGGCCTGCTCGCGAAAATCAGGACCCGTATCAATCCAGACACAACGCTGCCGCGTGCCCTCCGGCGCGGCTTCCGTCCACTCTACCAGCACGGAAGGGCGCAGCCGCCGATCCCGTGGGTCGGAGCTGGTGCATACCGCGCAACTGCAGCCCAGCGTCGGCACTCCCATGGACGTGCCGGTGCCCAGAAACCGCAGCCGCGCCGTAGCTGTTTGCTCTTCCGGCATCATGCTCAGTGCTTGGCCCCTCCGGGCGGTGGCGGCGTCTGCAGAGAGATCATCCGCGTCAACTCCAGGAAGGTCATGCGTAGTTCGTAGAGGGCGGTGTCCAGGGTTTGCTTCTCGATGTCGGTCAGGTTGCCGACTGTTTTTTCCTGCAGGACTCCCATCAGATCAATGGTCTGCTTAGCGCCCAGAATATCGACTCGCGGGCGCTGTCCTTCGGGTGTTCCGGCGCCCATCTGCATCAGGGCAGAGAGATAGAGCTGTTGTACCAGATGCTCGAAGCCGATCTTTTCCATGGCAGGGGCACCAGGATTCTGCGCGCGCACCAGTGTTTCCAGCCGCTCTGCGGACTGATCATACTGCATCTTCTGGAAGCTGGACTCTTCCTGAGTGGGGCCTGCGACGGGGCTGCGCGGTTCTTCCTCGGCCTCCTGCTCCGCTACTTCGAATGCACGCTTCGGTTCTGGCATTTCCACCAGTCTGGGACGCGGCGGCTCTGCCGCGGGGGTATGCGGTGCCGACTCAGCTGCCGACATTTGTTGTACTGGCTCCGGAGCCTGGGGTGCAGTCTCAGCTATTTCTGCATCTGCGGGTGCGTTTTCTTCCAGCCATTTTCTGCGATTGATGACTGTAAACTTCGGCGTATCCTGCGTGTCGCTCATGGGTCTCTCGTTTTCGGTTAGGAATTCTGCGTTTTCAGGTGGCTGAATGGAGTCAGGCATGCGCTGCCGCCGATATACCGGAGAGCTGGCAATCCAATCTCCGCCTCTGCGCGAACCATTCCCAGTGCAAACCATCGGGCACTCCCGTTGCAATTCCATGGTGCCACGCTGGTCAAGCGGACCAGCGGCTTGCCGTTGGCATCGGTCAGCTCCAGGCCTGCACTTGGCGCCTGCTCTTCCGGAAAAATCTCGAGCGGACGCAGATGTCGGTGCACCTGTCCACGGGAGCGAATGCGCTCCACAATCTCCTGGCCCAGATAGCAGCCTTTGGAGAAGTGCAGGGCGTCATCCATGGCGGTCTCCTGCGGCAGTGTGTCACCGGCAAAGTCAATGCCGAAGGCCGGAATACCCTCCACAACTCGGAGCCGTTCCACAGCTTCGCAGCCCATTGGGATGGCTCCGGCTTCACGCAGCAGTTGCCAGAGTGCAGCCACATCCGCCTCGCGGCACCAGAGATTCCAGTGCTGTGACCTCCTGCCTGTTTCGCGTCGCAGATCAACGGGTATGGGAGTTGCCGCCAGTCCGGCTCTGGACTCGATCTGCTTCCACATGCCAGGCGCCATCTGGCCGCATCCTCCGGCAGAGGCAAAGATCCGATCCAGCAGCGCTGCCGCCTCCGGCCCGGTGATACCAAGCGCCGTCCAGCCAGGCAGGGGCTGCAGGACAACATCGTCCATGATGATGAAGCGATCCAGATGGGTGTGGAGCGCTTCGAATTGATCTTCTGCAATCTCCAGCAGAAGCCGGTCATCGGGAAGGCCACGCCAGATGCAGCAGTCGCCCTGAATCCGACCTTGCGCGTTCAAGACCAGGTTGTAGTTGCTGGCTCCTGTCGGCAGATCGGCGATAGAGTTGGTCACCATGCCATTCAGCCAGCGCAGGCGATCCTCACCGGCAACATCTACGCGACGACGCCAGCCCAGGTCATATACGACCGCCCCGGTGCGAGACGCGCATGCCTCCTCCGCCGCATCTCCAAAGGAGGCTATTGTCATTGCGCCGCGGTAGGGCATGGCCTGTGATGCCGACGCGCGCGACGCATCGAGGAGCGCATGGGTGAGGGTCGTGGGAGCCGGGGAAGTTCCGGTCGCGTTTGTCGCGGATTCGGGTTGTTCGAGCATGCTGTCGATCCTCATGCCTGGTGCTGATTGCTGTTTTCCCCGGGCTGCCCGGAATCTGCTTGAGTGGAAGTCCCGGGAAATTCCCGGAGAGATTGCCAGGTGGCAGACGAAAAGCTCACTGTTTTGAGCCATTTCGCAAGACTCTGCCCATCTGATTATATCGCTGTCGGCTTTCTGCACATTCTGCCCGCGGATCACTACTGCGCCAGACACGGTAGCCCTGCGCACGCAGCGCTGGAAACGCGATAGCATACTGCCAGCAGATTCTTCGATTGGCTTATCCATCGCCTGTGTGCCACCGATCCGCTTTTGCTGGAAAGGAATTCATGCCAGTTCGCCGCGTGTTGTCTCTGCTGACTATTCTCACTCTGGGAGCGGCTGCATCCCTTGGTTCGGCCCAGCCTGCACAGCTTAAGGCCAAGGAAAAGCTCATCACGCCGGAGCAGGCGCAGCAACTGTTTCGCAGTGTGGATGATCTGCTGCACTTTGCCTCCACCACAACGGGGCTGGCCATTCAATCGCCGGTCAAGCGGGCACTGAGCAGCCGGGTGCAGGTGGAGAAGTACCTGCTGGATAAACTGAACGAGGACAACGATGCGCGACGGATGCAGCAGAGCGAGGTGGTGCTGAAGAAGTTTGGCCTGCTGGATCGCGATTTTCATCTTCGGCCGTATCTGCTGGAACTCCTCAAGGAGCAGATTGCCGGTTATTACGATCCGAAAACGAAAACGGTCTACATTCTGAACTGGGTGGATCCGGAGACGCAGAAGCCCGTGCTTGTGCATGAGCTGACGCACGCACTGCAGGACCAGCGGGTCCATCTGGAAACCTGGAGCGATGTTTCGCCGACGGATGTCAGTCACGATGCCAGTGCTGACAATGCCAACATTGCCAAGGATGAGCTGGATACGGCCAGGGACGCGGTCACGGAAGGCCAGGCCATGGCTGTCTTTGTGAACTACGCATTGCGATCCAGCGGTCGGACACTGCTCAGCGATCCGGAGCTGGTGCAGAAGCTGCAGGACCAGATGTCCTCCCCGTCCGGATCGCCGGTACTTGCCCGTGCCCCGCTGCTGCTGAGCCAATCGCTGATCTTTCCATATCAGGCAGGTTTGGGATTCATTCAGGATGTCTGGATGGATCGCGGTCGCAATGCTGCCTTCGCGGGGACGCTGGATCATCCGCCGACCTCTTCATGGGCCATCTTCAATCCCCGCTATTACGAACAGAATCGTCCGACTCCCGTGCCGCTGCTGCCCAATATTCATCCACTGGTGGATGCCCGTTATCGCGCCATCGATCTGGGACAGATTGGCCAGCTGGACCTGCGGATTCTGACCACGCTCTATGGTGGACCAGCGGCGGCGCGCACACTGGGGTCTGCCTGGAATGGCGGCGTCTACTGGGCTGGCCAGCTCCGTACGGCAACCACTGCCCAGCAGCAGAGCCAGACATCTTCGGTGGCGCTGGTTTACCTTTCTTCGTGGACCAATGCAGCGGCAGCGCGCGCCTTTGCCGCATTGGATGCCCGGGAACTAGCGCTCAAGTATGAGGATGTACGCCCCATTCCGCAGTCGGATCCGGAGGATCGTGTTTATTCCACCAGCGA